>JBBSOS010000119.1:0-7406 GCA_038259505.1 Candidatus Limnocylindrales bacterium
ACGGCGGCGGATCAGCTGGCCCTGGGGGTCGTGGACGAGGTCATCGGCGAGCCGCCCAACGGCGCCCATGAGGACCCCGACCAGACAGCACGGGCGATACGGGAGGCCATCGTCCGGCACCTCGATCGCCTGACCGATCGCGACCCCGCAGAACTGGTCGAGGCGCGCTATCGCCGGTATCGTCAGATCGGCAGCGTCAAGGTGGTGGGCCCCATCGATCGACCAACGAGATCCCGGAAGGGCGTTGGCGACCGACTCCGGGAACTGCTGGCACCGCCGCGTGCCGTTCGACGTGACGAGATGGACGGGTCAGCCCGGCTCGGTGGGCCGGGCGCCCCGCCGGTGCGATCGGACGCCGACGTCCAGCCACCGCTCCACGAGGAGATCTGATCGATGCGTGAGGTGATCCAGGTGGAACGAGCAAGGGACGGCGATCCCACCGGCATCGCGGAGCTCCTCCGGGTCGCGGATGAGCTGCTGCCGCCCCTGGCGGCGCGACTCGGTGTCTCCGAACTGGGCGAGATCGAGGTCCGCGGCAGCGCATGGCGGGTGCGCGTCCGACGCGCGATGGGCACCCAGGGGACCGGCGTACCGGCGCGCAACGGTGTCGGGACGTCCAACCTCGCCCAGGCGTCCAACGCGGTCGACGCCGCCCGGCCGGCCGAGGCCGCCCGGCAGGCCGAGGCCACCAGGCAAGCCGAGGCCACCAGGCAGACCGAGGCCACCCGGCAGGCGGCGGCCGCCTCCTCGCGCACAGGCTTGGCACCCGGCACCCGTGACCCGGCCATCACGAACGGCGCACCGCCAGCGGCCGCACTCGGGGCGCCCATGGCGACCTCGACCGCCGTCGGCTACTTCGCGGTCAAGGCAGGCATCGTCGTGGGACAGCGCGTCGCACGTGGCGATGTCCTGGGTTGGGTGGACGTGCTGGGCATGCGCAAGGAGATCGTGTCCCCGGAGGATGGTGTGGTGGCGCGCTTCGAGACCGAGCCCGGCGATCCGGTGGAGTACGGCCAGGAGCTCGTCTCGCTCCTCGGACCCGGCATCTCCCCCGATCCGGACGCGACCTGATGTTCGGACGCATCTCCCTCGCCGATCCGGACGCGACCTGATGTTCGGACGCATCCTCATCGCCAATCGGGGCGAGATCGCCCTCCGCGTGCTGCGGGCCTGCCGACGCATGGGCATCTCCGCAGTGGTGGCCTACAGCGAGGCCGACCGGGAGTCGCGAGCCGTGCAACTGGCCGATGAGGCCATCTGCGTGGGACCCGCGGAGTCGAGTCGAAGCTACCTGTCAGCGGCATCGATCCTGTCCGCCGCGGTGGTCACCGGGTGTGAGGCGATCCATCCCGGCTACGGGTTCCTGTCCGAGGACGACGCCTTCGCGGAGATGACCCGCGCCCACGGCCTGACCTTCATCGGACCACCACCCGAGGTGCTGGAACGATTCGCGTCCAAGGCCGGCACCCGGGAGCTCCTGGGCGGTCACGGCCTACCCACCATCGCCGGGTCGCAGGGGATGCTGCGTGACGACGACCACGCCCTCGACGAGGCGCAGCGGATCGGCTACCCGGTGCTCATCAAGCCATCCGCAGGCGGTGGTGGCCGGGGCATGCGCATGGTGCGTACGCCGCGCGAGCTCCAGCAGGCCATCACCATCTGTCGCTCCGAGGCCCGCGCAGCCTTCGGCGACGATTCCCTCTACCTCGAGAAGTGGCTGGAGGACAACCGCCACGTCGAGGTCCAGGTCATCGTCGACCGCTACGGCAACGGCGTCCACGTCGGTGAGCGCGACTGCTCCGTCCAGCGACGCCACCAGAAGATCGTGGAGGAGGGGCCCAGCCCGGCGCTCGGTGTCGCGGCTCGCCAGGCGCTCGCGGAGCAGGCGGTGCGTGCCGTGGTCGCGGCTGGATACGAGAACCTGGGCACGCTCGAGTTCCTGGTCGACCGCACGGGTGCCTTCTACTTCATCGAGATCAACTGCCGGATCCAGGTGGAGCATCCCGTGACCGAGATGCTCTCGGGCATCGACCTCGTCGTGGAGCAGATCCGCATCGCTGCCGGTGAGCCGCTGGGATACGCTCAGTCGGACATCCGGCTGCGGGGACACGCCATCGAGTTCCGCATCAACGCCGAGGATGTGCGTCACGATTTCCGGCCGGGAGCTGGTGTGGTCGAGCGCTACCTGGCGCCGGGAGGACCGGGCGTGCGCATGGACTCCCACCTGTATGGTGGCTACGAGGTGCCGCCGTTCTACGATTCCCTCCTCGGCAAGCTCATCGTGTGGGGCGAGGACCGGACCGCCGCCATCGAGCGGTCCCGGGTCGCGCTCGACGAGCTGGTCGTCGACGGCATCATCACCAACAGGACGTTTCATCGGGCGCTGCTCGACAGCCAGCCGTTCGTCGATGGCGAGTTCACCACCAACCTGCTCGATCGCGTCGGCAGCGCGGCGTTCCTGGCGGCGACCGGGCGCTGAGCGGCCACATCGGGCCCGTCCGGTTCGCGCCGGGCGATCACCCGCCGACACGGGCCGCTGACCCGCACCACCTCAGGAAGGGGACACCATGACCGACCCGCCGCCGACGCCCGCGGTGCTGCTCACGGCGACCCAGATCCAGCAGCTCATCCCGCACCGATGGCCGTTCCTGCTCCTGGACCGTATCGTGGAGGAGGACCGGCAGCGCGGCTATATCCGGGGCGAGAAAGGGGTGACCGCATCGGAGTGGTTCTTCCAGGGCCACTTCCCGCAGATGCCCGTGATGCCCGGCGTGCTCCAGGTGGAGGCGCTCGCCCAGACGATGGCGGTGTACGTCGCTCGCCAGGATGGGTTCGGGGACCGTATCGGCCTGTTCGCGGCCATCGATGAGGTGCGCTTCAAGCGCATCGTCCAGCCCGGGGACCGATTATCCCTGGAGATCACCATGGAGAAGCTCGGTCGTCGCATGGGCCGGGGTCGAGCCGTCGCGAGCGTCGACGGTGAGGTCGCCTGTGAGGGCGTCCTGTCATTCATCATCCCGCCTGAAGGAGCGCTTCGCTGATGGGACTTCGGATCTCTGTCCTCGGTGACATCCACGGCAATGTGGCCGCCCTGGAGGCGGCGCTCGTGGACATCGCGGAGCACCGACCCGACCGATTGTTCATCACGGGCGACCTCGTCCTCAATGGGCCTCGACCGTCTGAGACGGTGCGACGCCTGATGGAGCTGGACCGGGCGGGCGCGTTCATCGTGGCCGGCAACACCGATATCGCGGTCGCCGATGGTGACTACGCTGCCGCGTTCCCGTGGCTCGACGAGGTTCCCGCTGGCCACGTCGCGGCGGCCGAATGGGCCCGCGACCAGCTCGCCGACGATGAGCTGGACTGGCTCCGCCGGTTGCCTATCGAGCGGCGACTGTGGGTCGATGATGCCCTGGTCCTGCTGGTCCACGCATCCCCCGGCAGCCAGACCGCAGGCCTGTCGGCCGACCTCGACCCCTCGACGACCGTGCAGCGGGTGACCCGCAGTGACGCGCGGGTCCTGTGCGTCGGCCACACGCACGTTGCGGAGGTCCGGGAGCTGGGTCGCAAGCTCATCGTCAACCCGGGTTCGTGCGGCTACGCGCTGGATGGTGACCCGGCTGCGGGCTGGGCACTGGTCACGGTCGCCGAGGGGGAGGAACCGACGGCCGAACTGTACCGGACGACCTACGATGCGCAGCGTGTCGCTGATGAGGTCAGTGACAGAGGCCTCGTGGGCGATGTCTATCGCGCCGCCACGATCCGCACCGGGAGATTCGTCCGATGAGCCAGCCCCGACGGGTGGTCGTGACCGGCATGGGTGCGGTGACGCCGCTGGGCACGACGGTCGAACGGTACTGGTCTGCCCTCGTTGCGGGCGAGTCGGGCGTGCGGACCATCGCCTCGTTCGACCCATCGCGCGTCACCTGCACCATCGCGGGCGAGGTGCTCGACTTCGACCCGACCGTCGCCCTCGAGCGCAAGGAGATCCGACGCAACGACCGGACCACCCAGATGGCACTGGTGGCCACCCGGCAGGCGATGGACCATGCCGGGCTGCCGGCGCGCATCGAAGGTGAGCACGCACTCCATACCGGCATCCTCATCGGGTCCGGCCTCGGCGGCACCGGCACGCTCATCGACCAGATCGTGCTCAATGCCCAGCGCGGACCCGACCGGGTGAGCCCCTTCTTCATCCCCATGGCCATCGCTAACATGGCCGCGGGCCAGGTCGCCATCAGCTACGGCACGCTGGGCCCCAACTTCTCGACCACGAGCGCGTGCGCCAGCGCCGGCCACGCCATCGGCGAGGCGACCGAGATCATCCTCCGCGGCGACGCCGAGACGATGTTCGCGGGCGGCTCCGAGGCATGCGTCTACGAGGCGACCATCGCCGGGTTCTCGGCCATGCGGGCACTCTCCACCCGCAACGACGATCCCGCCGGTGCCAGCAGGCCGTACGACCAGGGTCGTGACGGGTTCGTCCTCGCGGAGGGTGCTGGCATGCTCATCCTCGAGGAGCTGGCCCACGCACGGGCGCGCGGCGTGCGGATCCTGGCCGAGGTCTGTGGCTACGCCGCGACGGCCGACGCCAGCCACATCACGGCGCCCGCTCCCGGTGGCGCGGGTGCCCTCCGGGCCGGCAGGCGGGCGCTCACCAAGGCGTCCATCGACGCGTCCGAGATCGACCTCGTGGCGGCGCACGCGACGAGCACGCCCGCAGGCGACATGGAGGAACTGGCCGCCATCCGGTCCCTGCTCGGCGAGCGCGCCCCGAAGGTGGCCATCACGGCCACCAAGAGCGCCATCGGACACACCATCGGGGCCGCCGGCGTCCACGCGGCGGTCGCCGCCATCAGTGCCATGCAGCACGGCATGGTCCCCCCGACGCTCAACCTGACCGACCCTGACCCGGGCGTCGGCGGCCTTGACCTGACACCCCTCACGGCACAGCGCCGTGACGTCAGGGTGGCGCTCGTCAACGCGTTCGGGTTCGGTGGCCAGAACTCGGCCCTGGTGCTCCGGCGCTGGGACGACTGATGGCCGATCGACCCGCCGAGCCGACCGACGTCACGGAGCTCATCGCGCTCATCGACCGGCTGGAGCCGATGATCGCCCAGGGCGGCCTGTCGGAGATCGAGCTCGAGGCCGGCGCCATGACGCTCATCCTGCGCGGCCCCGACGCGATCTCCGCGTCGGCCGCGATACCAGCCGCCGCACCCATGCCGCCACCGCCGGCTGAGCCGGAGCCGGAGCCGGCTATCACGCCAGAGACGGGGCTGCGAGCCATCGTGGCCCCATTGACGGGGGTGTTCTACCGGTCGCCCTCACCGGGCGCTGAGGACTACGTCCGGGTGGGCGGCGAGGTGAATGCGGGCCAGGTCATCGGCCTGCTGGAGGCGATGAAGCTGTTCAACGAGATCAAGAGTGACGTAACAGGCATCGTGCGTGGGATCGCGGCGGAGAGTGGCGCGCTGGTCAAGACCAGGCAGACGCTCATCGAGGTCGAACCCACGTGAGCATTCCCCGCAGCGTCCGGATCACCGGCTGGGGTGGCTATGCCCCCGATACTGTGCTCAGCAATCACGACCTCGCGCAGATCGTGGACACGTCCGACGAGTGGATCACCAGTCGGACGGGCATCCGCGAGCGACGGGTCGCCGCACCCCACGAGACGACCGCGACGATGGGTGCCATCGCCGCCAAGCGCGCGGTCGCGGTGGCCGGCCTCGACCCGGATGACATCGATCTGATCGTGCTTGCGACGCTGACGCCGGACCACCTCACGCCCGCGACGGCGGTCCTGGTCAAGGAGGCACTCGGCAACCGACGCGCCGCCGCATTCGACATCGGTGCGGCGTGCTCCGGGTTCGTGTACGGGTATGCGACCGCGCACGCCTACGTCCAGAGTGGTCTCGCACACCACGCCTTGGTCATCGGCTCCGAGCTCCTGACGCGTTTCCTGGACTTCGATGACCGCAACACCTGCGTGCTGTTCGGCGACGGAGCAGGTGCGGTCGTGCTGTCCGCGTCCCCCGATGAGGGCGGTGGGCTCGGCGGCCTGGAGCTGACCGCCGATCCCGACGGCGCCTGGAGCATCTGGGTCCCGTCCGGTGGCGCACGCAGGCCGACGTCCCCAGCGACCGTGGCCGCCAACGAGCACTACCTGCGCATGGATGGCCGCGAGACGTACCGCTACGCCACGCGGACCATCGCGGCGTCGGCGCTCAAGGCGATCGAGCGGGCCGGCTGGACTGCGGACCAGGTCGACCTCATCGTGCCCCACCAGGCCAACATCCGGATCATCGAATCGGTCGCCAGGGGCCTGGGCATCCCCATGGACCGCTTCTTCATCGACCTTGACCGGTACGGCAACACGTCGGCGGCATCGGTCCCCATGGCGCTCGCGGAGGCGGTCGACGCCGGGCGGCTGCAGCCTGGGACCAGGGTGGTGTTCGTGGCCTTTGGTGCGGGCTTCACGAGCGGTGCCGCCGCGGTCACCTGGACCGCCGACCCGTCACATGCCCGGCGCGCGGCGGACATCGTGCCCGTCGCATCGGTCCATCCGCCCGTCGACTGGACGACGGCTGATCCCACACCCGCCCGGCTGGCCGCTGTCCTGGCCGCGAAGCAGCGAACGGAGGTGCCTGCATGATCGACCTCACCGGCAAGGTGGCCGTGGTCACGGGGGGTTCCCGCGGCATCGGCCGTGCGATCGCGCTCCGGCTCGCGGAGCAGGGTGCGGACGTCGGGTTCTCATACAAGGGCAACGCCACGGCAGCGGCCGAGACCACCTCGGCGATCGAGGCGTTCGGGCGTCGGGCGCTGGCCGTCCAGGCCGACGTGTCCCAGCCGGAGTCGGCCGATTTGCTCATCCGCGAGGTCATCGGGGCGCTCGGCAAGGTGGATATCCTGGTCAACAACGCGGGCATCACCCGGGACGACCTCATCATGCGTATGGGCATCGATGCCTGGCGCGAGGTGCTCGAGACGAACCTCTTCGGTGCCTTCTACGCCATCAAGGCGGTCAGCCGCCCGATGCTCAAGGCACGCTCCGGCCGCATCATCAACATCACGAGCGTGTCGGGCCAGGCGGGCCAGATGGGCCAGGCAAACTATTCCTCGGCCAAGGCGGGTCTCATCGGCCTGACCAAGGCAACGGCGCGCGAGCTGGCCAGCCGGGGCATCACGGTCAATGCCGTGGCCCCGGGTTTCGTGGTGACGGAGCTGACCAGGGATCTGCCGCAGGAACTCCGGGACGAGCTCATCAAGCGCACCCCCCTTGGCCGATTCGGCGAGACCACGGAGATCGCCAGCGCGGTCGCGTTTCTGGCCTCGGACGAGGCCGCGTACATCACGGGACAGGTGCTCGCCGTCGATGGCGGGCTGGTGATGATGTAGGTCCG
>JBBSOS010000120.1:0-7334 GCA_038259505.1 Candidatus Limnocylindrales bacterium
GACGGGGGACACGAGCGACCCGGGGGACATGTGGCCTTCGGATGCGTATCGGCCTGTCTGCACCGCGGATGGTGGCATCACCGCGGCCGGTGGCATCACCGCGGCCGGTGGCATCACCGCGGCCGGTGGCGTCCATCACGGGTGCTCCATGCGGCATCCAGGGTTGCTCCATGCGGCATCGGGAACGATCGTGACCGTGGTCGATGACCACCGATGACTATCATAGGTCGCCACTGGCTGACCGCCGGAGGGACCGACCCAAGTCCAGGAGCCCCGATGCCAGCACCCACCGCATCCACCACGGCAGCCGAGCACCAGCTTGCCGTCGACACCATCCGCACCCTGTCAATCGACGGTGTGCAGCAGGCCAACAGCGGCCACCCGGGCGCACCCATGGGCGCCGCGCCCATGGCGTATGTGCTGTGGACCCGCTTCCTGCGTCACTGCCCGACGCGGCCCGACTGGATCGACCGCGACCGGTTCGTGCTGTCAGCCGGCCACGCGAGCATGCTGCTCTACTCACTGCTGCACCTCACTGGCTACGACCTGCCACTCGAAGAACTCCAGCACTTCCGCCAGCTCGGCTCCAGGACACCGGGACACCCCGAGTACGGCTTGACGCCGGGTGTCGAGGCCACCACGGGGCCCCTCGGACAGGGCTTCGCGAACGCCGTTGGCATGGCCATCGCCGAGCGAAGGCTGGCGGGCGAGTTCGATCGCGGCGGCCATCCGATCATCGACCACTGGACCTACGGCATCTGCTCCGACGGCGACCTCCAGGAGGGCATCGCCTCCGAGGCCGCGAGCCTGGCCGGGCATCTCAAGCTGGGCAAGCTGGTGTTCCTGTACGACGACAACCACATCCAGCTCGATGGACCGACCGCGATGGCCTGGAGCGAGGATGTGATGGCGAGGTTCGATGCCTACGGCTGGCATACGCAGCGGGTGGCCGACGGCAACGACCTGGACGCCATCGAGTCGGCGATCCACGCAGCGCGCGCCGATGACCGGCCGAGCATCATCGCCGTGCGCACCCACATCGGCTTCGGGTCACCACACCGTCAGGACACCCAGAAGGCGCACGGCTCACCGCTTGGCGCCGACGAGGTGCGGCTGACCAAGGAGGCCTACGGCTGGGACCCGGACCGGACATTCTACATCCCCGACGTCGCGTTGTCGCTGTTCCGCGCCGCGGTGCCGGCAGGCGAGGCCCTCGCCGCCGAGTGGGACTCGAGGTTCGAGGCATATGCCGCAGCCCATCCGGCAGCGGCGGCCGAGCTCCGGCGACGGACCTCGGGGGAGTTGCCGGAGGACTGGGACACTGCCCTCCCGGGCTATCCCGACGGGTCCCAGGCCCTGGCCACCAGGAATGTCTCCCAGGACGTGCTGCAGGTGCTCAAGGACAGCCTGCCGGAGTTGTTCGGAGGGGCCGCCGACCTGTCCGAGAGCAACCTCACGGACCTGAAGGGCGCCGGTGAGCTGAGCGCCACGGATGCGGGTCGGAACATCCGGTTCGGCGTCCGCGAACATGCCATGGGCGGCATCGCCAACGGCATCGCGTACCACGGTGGCTTCCTGCCCTATGTCGCGACGTTCCTGACCTTCAGCGATTACATGCGCGGCTCAGTGCGCCTCGCCGCATTGACCGGACTGCATGTCGTGTACGTCTGGACGCACGATTCCATCGGCCTCGGTGAGGACGGGCCCACGCACCAGCCCGTCGAGCACTACGCGGCCCTCCGTGCGATGCCCGGGCTCACGTTCGTGCGGCCCGGCGATCCGAACGAGGCAGTGGCTGCGTGGCGCCTGGCCGTGGAGCACAATCGTGGACCCGTGGCGCTCGCGCTCAGCCGCCAGAAACTGCCCGTGCTCGCGGGGACGTCGTCCCGGGCCACCGAAGGCGTCGACCGTGGTGGCTACATCCTCGCAGATGCGGTCGACCAGGACGGCCACGCCACGGATCCGGACGTCATCCTCATCGCGACGGGATCCGAACTGTCCCTGGCCATGGACGCCCGCGTCGAACTCACGGGCGAGGGCATCCGGACACGCGTAGTGTCGCTGCCCTGCTGGGAACGGTTCGCAGATGCCCCGGCTGGGTATCGGGACGAGATCCTGCCGCCCGCCGTGACCCACCGGGTGAGCATCGAGGCGGGCGTCTCGATGGGTTGGGACCGCTGGGTCGGGACCGAGGGCGCCATCATCGCCATCGACCGATACGGGGCATCGGCACCCGCCGACGCACTCTTCCCGGCGTTCGGGTTCACCGCCGAACACGTGGTGTCGATCGCCCGCCAGGTGATGATCGGCGACCTTCAGGGTGTCGTTTCCGCCCCGTTCCAACACGAGGCACCCGAAGCCCCCAGCACACCGGAGGTCTCGGCATGAGTGCCCCTATCGACGACCCCGTCCCTTTTGGCCTGCGTGCGACGGACGAACTTCAGGCGGCAGTCGACACTGCCGTGACGCGAGCGGTCAGCGAACGATGGGCCAGCCGCATGGCCGCGCGGGACACGTCGATCTGGACGGCTGACGCATCGGTGGCTGCGACCATCGGGGACCGGCTTGGCTGGCTTGACGCGCCGGCCGCATTCGTGGGCGACCTCGCTGAGCTCGATGCGTTCGCGTCCGGTATCCGGTCTGCCGGGTACACCGACGTCATCGTGTGTGGCATGGGCGGCAGCTCACTCGCGCCCGAGGTGCTGGCAGGGGTCTTCCCGGCCTCCGCCCACGGGCTGCGTCTGCGGGTGCTCGATTCCACCGATCCGGCCGCGGTCCTGGCGATGGAGGGCGCCTCCGACCCGGAGGGGACCCTGCGCATCATCGCCACCAAGTCTGGCACCACGACCGAGACCCTGGCATTCCTCGCCTACTTCTGGGAGGCCGAGCACCAGCGTCTGGGCCGGTTCCACGGCAGCCAGGTCGGCGATGGGTTCGTGGCCGTCACCGATCCCGGCAGCGCCGACGAGATCCCCCGCAGCGAGGAGTTCCGCGAGACGTTCCTCAACCCTGCGGACGTGGGCGGTCGATATAGTGCCCTGACCTACGTCGGTCTCGTCCCGGGTGCGCTGATGGGCCTCGACCTGTCGGCGCTGCTCGATGATGCCCGCGCGATGCTGACCGCGTGCGCTGCCGATGCACCGGGCAACCCGGGCGTCGCCCTCGGGGCCGCCATCGGCGCCCTCGCTGCGGCGGGCCGCGACAAGCTGACGTTCGTCCTCGAGCCCGACCTGGCGCCTCTCGGTGCGTGGTTGGAGCAGCTCCTCGCCGAGTCGACCGGCAAGTCCGGGACCGGAGTGGTGCCCATCGACGGTGAGCCGCTCGGTGCCCCGGACGTCTACGGCCCGGACCGCGTCTTCGTGCGCCTCGGCAGGACGAGCCACACCGCGGCGTCGGATGCGCCGCTGACGGCCCTCGCCACCGCCGGCCATCCGGTCATCGATATCCCCCTGGTGGGTGGCACGTGGGTGGGCGCGGAGTTCGTGCGCTGGGAGGTGGCCACGGCCATCGCCGGTGCCGTCCTGGGCGTCGACCCGTTCGACGAACCTAATGTCACCGAGTCCAAGCACAACACCGCGACGGTGCTGGAGCGGCTGGCCGCCGACGGCTCGTTCCCGGACGAGGCGGTGAGTGCATCGGACGGCGTCCTCCGGTTGTTCGCCGACGAGCACCTCAAGCAGCGACTGACGGGCCAGCCGCAGCCGGCCGCGGTCGATGTCCTTCGATCGCATCTGGCTCGTGTCGCCGCCTCGGGATATCACGCGGTCTGCGCCTATCTGGCCGCCACCCCGGACCGGACCACACGGCTGCGGACCATCCAGGCCACGCTGCGCGACCGTACCCGACACGCGGCGACCGTCGGGTCCGGCCCCCGGTTCCTCCACTCCACGGGTCAGTTGCACAAGGGAGGCACCCCGTCCGGTTGCTTCCTGCAGCTCGTGGCCGGGTACCCGGACGACCTCCCCATCCCCGGCCGGGACCAGACGTTCGGCCAGCTCATCGAGGCGCAGGCCCTGGGCGACTTCGCGTCACTTGCGTCCCACGGCCTGCCGGCCCTGCGTGTCCACCTCTCCGACGACCCCGATGCCGGGCTGGCGGAGCTGGAAGCACTGGTCGCTGCTGCGCTCGCCTGATCGTCCGTCCGCCGGTCGACCGGCCCATCCCCACAGGAGCCAATGACCATGGATCTCGTCATCGTCGGCCTCGGGCGCATGGGCGCCAACATGTGCCGCCGACTCCACCAGGCCGGCCATCGCGCCGTGGCCTTCAATCGCTCGCCCGAGAAGACCCACGAGATCGTGGCCGAGGGCATCGAGGGCGCGTTCAGCCCCCAGGAGGCCATCGCCACGCTGACCGCGCCGCGCGTCGTGTGGTTGATGGTGCCCGCCGGTGACGCCACCGAGTCAACGCTCGAGGAGTTCGCGGCGCTGATGTCAGCGGGCGACACCATCATCGACGGCGGCAACAGCGACTTCCAGGACTCGAAACGCCGCTATCGGATGCTCGCAGCGCGAGGCATCAGGTTCGTGGATGCCGGCATCTCCGGCGGCGTCTGGGGTCTCAAGAACGGCTACGGCACGATGGTCGGCGGTGATGTCGACGCAGTGGCGCCCCTGGAGCCCATCTTCCGCTCGCTGGCCCCCGAGGGCGGCTATATCCACTGCGGTCCCGCAGGTGCCGGTCATTTCACCAAGATGGTCCACAACGGCATCGAGTACGGCCTGATGCAGGCCTACGCCGAGGGCTTCGAGATCCTGCATGCGTCGGAGTACAGGCCCGACCTGGCAGCTGTCGCCGACGCCTGGCAGTACGGCACGGTCATCCGTTCCTGGCTCCTCGAGCTCGCGGGTCTCGCCTTCCAGCAGCACGGCAACGAGTTGCCCGACATCAGGGGCTGGGTCGCCGATTCTGGCGAAGGACGCTGGACGGTGCGTGAGGCGATGGCCATGGATGTGCCGGCACCGGTCATCACGCTGTCCCTCCTGGCCCGGTTCGCCAGCCGGCAGTCGGAGTCATACAGCGCCAAGGTCACAGCCGCGCTGCGGCAACAGTTCGGCGGGCACGCCGTCAAGTCCGAGTGACGGGGAAGGCCCGGTGAGCCCCGGTCGCCGATCCGAGGCGCCCAAGGCTGCCAAACCGTCCGCGGAGCCCAAGCCATCCGCGGCGCCCAAGGCTGCGGGTGCTTCCAAAGCGTCCGCGCCACCATCGGCGTCTGCGGCTCTGAAGAACGGCAGAGGGGCGACCTCGACGCGGCGCCGCAACACTCCGGACGAGGACCTCCACATGGTCCACGGCGAGCCGGTCGATACCGCAGGCGAGGCCAATCCGCTGCGCATCGGGACGCGCCTCGAGCGGATCCCCGACCCGTGCCAGGTGGTCATCTTCGGCGCCACAGGCGACCTCGCGCACCGAAAGATCCTGCCTGCCCTGTACAACCTGCGCCGGGCGGGTCTGCTGCCACCTGAGTCCGGGGTCGTGGCGTTCGCCCGCCGGCCCTACTCAGATGCTGACTACCGGCGCGAGATGCGGGCGTCCGTCGAACAACACTCCCGCAATCCCATCGAGACCGCACTGTGGGAGGACTTCGCGGCTGGTATCCACTATCAGCAGGGTGAGTTCGGCGATGCGGCCAGCTATCGGGCGTTGGCCGAACGCCTGGAGCACGTCGACGCCGCGGCCGGCACGCGGGGCAACGTCCTGTTCTACCTCGCGACACCGCCCAGCGCCTATCCCGAGATCGTGGCCAACCTGGGCGCCGCGCATCTCCAGTCGCGAGCGACAGGCTGGAGCCGCATCGTGGTTGAGAAGCCGTTCGGACATGACCTGACCTCGGCGCGCGCGCTCAACGACGAGGTGATGCGCGTCTTCGACGAGTCGCAGGTCTATCGCATCGACCACTACCTGGGCAAGGACACGGTGCGCAACCTCCTGGTGTTCCGGTTCGCCAACGGCATCTTCGAGCCCATCTGGAACCGCCGCTATGTCGATCATGTCCAGATCACCGTTGCCGAGGACCTCGGCGTGGAAGGCCGCGGGGAGTTCTACGAGCAGGCGGGTGCCAGCCGCGACATCCTCCAGAATCACATGCTCCAGCTGCTCAGCCTGGTGGGTATGGAGCCGCCCATAGCATTCGAGGCGGACGCGCTGCGCGATGAGAAGGTGCGCGTCCTCCGGGCGATCGATCCCGACTGGACCGAGGCGCGCATCCGCGAAGATGTGGTCCGGGGCCAGTACGTCACGGGTTGGCTCGCGGACCACAAGGTGCCGGGCTATCGCGAGGAGCCCGAGGTCGCCTCGGACTCCAACGTGGAGACCTTCGTCGCGATGCGCCTCGAGATCCAGAACTGGCGCTGGGCGGACGTGCCGTTCTACCTGCGCGTCGGCAAGCGACTGCCGCGTCGCGCGACCGAGGTCGCGGTCCAGTTCAAGCAGCCGCCGCTGATGCTGTTCCGGGAATCGATGACCCAGCCGGAGCCGAACCTCCTGGCGATGCGGATCCAGCCCGACGAGGGCATCCTACTTCGATTCGCGGCCAAGGTGCCTGGGCTCGGGCTGGATGTCCGGAGCGTCAACATGGACTTCACCTACGGTTCGTCCTTCCTCACCGACGCGCCCGAGGCCTACGAGACGCTCATCCTCGATGCGATGCTGGGCGACGCATCGTTGTTCACCCGCGCGGATGAGGTGGAGGCCGCGTGGTCGCTGGTGGCGCCACTCGACGAGACGTGGAGTCACTGGGACGCCGAGGCTGCGGGTCGCCTGGCTGCGGAACGACGGCGCGGCAAGAGCGCCCAGGGCATGACCCAGCCGTATCCGGCAGGCACGTGGGGTCCGACCGCTGCGGACGAGCTCATCGAGCGCGACGGTCGCCGGTGGCGACGCCTGTGAGTCCCGCGCTCGCCCCCATCGAGGGCACCAGCGGGCCCGATGGCGAGACACGCTGGCGCGTCCGGACCACCAGCATCGCCGAGACGGTCCAGCAACTGTCACGCATCTGGGGCGGAGTCGCCCAGCGGGCGGACACGGGGGACATCCCGGACCCCAACCGGTCCCGACACCGCGGTGATCCACGGCTGGCGCCGCACATGACCGATGTACGGAGCGTGCGCGTCCGGACGCGCACGTCGGTGCTGACGCTCATCGTGGTCGCCGGCGCTGAAGAGGTCCAGGGCCGGGCCATGAGCGCGGTCGCGGCCCTCGCCGCGCGCCACCCGTCGCGCGCGGTGATCCTGGCGCCCGGCGACCCGGACGGGCCCGCGGCGTTCGAGGCGCACATCAATGCCGCGTGCCAGGTCCCCGACCGCGGCACCTCGGAGATCTGTACCGAGGAGATC
>JBBSOS010000121.1:0-7329 GCA_038259505.1 Candidatus Limnocylindrales bacterium
CGACGACCGTCGCCTCATCCCGACCTGGTCACGACCGGGCAGAGCCACCAGCATGACCAGCCATCCCTGCATCACGGGCTCCCCAGAGGCCCGTTCGACACCAGTCACCTAGTGTCTCGTGCCGCTGATGTCTAGCGGTATACCCTGGGATCGGCTACGATCCTGCACATGGCTCAGCGACCAGCTCCAGCACTGATGGTGTCCGAGTCCGATACGGCCGCGCTCCGGGCGGTGATCCGCGCATCGACGAGCGAGCAGCGGGCCGTGACCCGTGCCCGGATCGTCCTCCGGTCCGCCGATGGTGGATCCATCGAGGGCATCGCGACCGAGCTGGGTGTGGCGGTCATGACGGTCAAGCTGTGGCGCCGGCGGTATGCCGAGCTGGGCCTCGACGGCCTGGCCGACGCGCCCCGTCCCGGCCACCCACCGACGTACACCCGCGCGGACCGGGACCGGGTGCAGGCCATCGCGATGGGACCGCCACCCGAGGGCATGACCCACTGGAGCGTCCGGGACCTCGCGAAGCGGACGGGCATGAGTCCCTCGACGGTGCACCGGGTCTGGCGCGAGCGTGGCCTCCAGCCCCACAGGACCGAGACCTTCAAGTTCAGCACCGACCCGGCGCTCGAGGCCAAGGTCCGGGATGTCGTGGGCCTCTATCTCGACCCACCAGAGGGAGCCATCGTGCTGAGCGTGGACGAGAAGACCCAGATCCAGGCGCTCGACCGGACCCAGCCGATGCTGCAGATGCGGCCGGGCCAGGTCGAGCGGCACACCCACGACTACACCCGGCACGGCACGACCTGCCTGTTCGCAGCGCTCGAGGTGGGCACGGGGCAGGTGACCACCGACACCCGCGAGCGGCACACCGCTGCCGACTTCCTCGCATTCCTGCGGCAGGTGGCCAGGGCGTATCCCACGGGCGACCTCCATGTCGTGCTGGACAACGTGAGCAGCCACAAGACCCCCGAGGTGCGCTCCTGGCTGGAGCGTCATCCCCGTATCACCTTCCACTTCACGCCCACCAGCGCATCGTGGATGAACCAGGTCGAGACGTGGTTCGGCATCCTCACCCGCAAGGCCATCCGGCGGGGCAGCTTCCGGAGCGTCCGGGAACTCGTGGCCATGATCGAGGCCTTCACGCGCCAGTGGAACGACGGCTCCAGCCCCTTCCACTGGGTCAGGACCGCCGACGAGATCCTGGCCAAGGCGGTGCCCAAGCCGCGAGCGAATACTGAATCGAGACACTAGGAACCCGCTGAGGTCCAGGCGCTGCTCATGGGTCCAAGGGTGACCATAGAACCCCTCGATGACGCCGCGGTCCCGAAAGCGCCAGCGAGGCTCGACCATCGATGGCCCGGTCCCGGTCACGGGAGGGTCGCAATCGGTGCTCATCGGCCGCCCCCGGGGCGCCCAAAGGCGGCGTTCCGGGCATCGCCACCTTCGAGGTTGCTGCTGACGTAGATCTCAGGCATGACCCCGAGCGCCACCAGCCGCTCCACGACCTCCGCCACGAGCGTCTCGACGATCGCCGCACCGATCACGGTCGACGTGGACGCTACCCGGCTGTCGAGTCCCTCGATGATCGTCGCAGCATCCCCTGCCACACCCCCGTTGTCGATGGTCACGTCCGCGATGTCGTGCAAACGTGGGCCACTTCGACCGCGAGCGGTTCGGGAGGACGCGTGAGCGAGGCTGGTGATCGCGACCGTGTGGATGCCACCAACCCGAGCAAGGCGGGCAAGCTCGGTGGTCACGGCGTTACCGCCTGAGTTGGAGGCGATGACCAGCACATCTCCTGCGGCCATCGGATGATCGGCCAGCAGCGCCGCGGCGAGCCCGGGCAACCGCTCCAGCGAGGTGCTCAGCGGGGCGCTGGCGTGGAGCATCAGGCCGTCGAACAGGATCGGACGCACCTGCACCAGGCCACCCGCGCGGTAGTACAGCTCCTCCGCGATCAGGTGCGAGTGGCCACTGCCGAAAGCGTGGAGCACCCGGCCGGCCGCAAGAGCGTCGGCGATGAGCGCGGCGGCGGCGTCGATACGCGACCAGTCGTCCCCCTCGAGCCGCGTCACGAGGTCGTGGACGAACGCCAGGTAGCGGTGCCCGGCGGTGGGGCTCGATCCGCTCACGCCGCCATCGCCCGGTGCCAGACATGAACGAGGGCCTGGTACCGGCCAGGGTTGGTGCCACAGCCCAGGGCGAGCGCTCCGTCGAGCGCAGAACCGTCGGCCGAACGAACCACGACACCAGGCATCCCCACGCGCACGCGGCGTTCCAGGCGCACCCGCAACGGGCTGCTGCTCGCGAGGAGGCGCCCGCCGAGGGCGACCGGGACCCGGGCCTCATCCGCGCCCGCAGCCTGTTCGCCTGCGCGGACGAGCGTTAGCAGTTCGTCGGCCGCCCCATCCACGATGTCACTCGCGATCGGGTCTCCCGCCTCAGCCATCGCGAGCACCTCGGGTGCGAACTGGGCGATGTCGTTGACGGGTCGTTGGGCGCTGTGGAGCCGATCACCCAGGTCCGCGAGCCCGTCGAAGCGCGCCGCGGCCACCTCGCTGAGACCGGTCTGCGGGCCGCGGCCGTCTGCGGCGCGCAGCACCGCGCGGAGGCCCTCACGCCCGATCCAGAATCCGCCGCCCTCATCGCCGAGCAGGTACCCATGACCCCCCACGATCAGGGGTTCGCCGCTGACCGGGACGACGAGGCTCGCGACCCCGGTCCCCGCCACGACGCTGACCCCCCAGCCCATCGACAGCGCACCCACATGCGCGGTCACCGCATCGTCGGCGAGCCAGATCTCCGGCGTATCGATGACGGCGCTGACCAGCACGCAGAGCCGCTCCCTGGCCACCGCATCGGTCGGTGCCGTGGTGAGGCCGAGGACTGCCCGGTTCACGGGATCACGACCACCGACTCGCCATGCCTCCCCGATGGCAGTCGCGACGTCGGCGATGGTGTCGCCCTCGAGGCGGCTGACGCCCGCCATCTCGACCACCCGGTCATCGATCGAGGTCTTCAGACGGATGCCCGACTGGCCTCCGTCAACGCCCAGCACTCGCATCATGCGCGGACAGGGACATGCCGACGTGCCATCAGCGGCAGCCTAGTGGAGCGGCGAGGCGTCCGCAACGCGCGCCCGGCGAGACGATAGCCTTGGGTGATGCTCCAGATTCGGCCCGCCGCCGTGCACGACCTGCCCGGCGCCTATCGTGTCTGCCTCCTGACCGGCGACTCCGGCGAGGACGCGCGCGCGTCCCATGGTGACCCGGACCTGCTGGGACACGTGTTCGTCGGGCCGTACATCGTGGGCCAGCCAGGGCTGGCGCGCGTCCTCGTGGATGAGGGCGGCGTCGCAGGGTACCGACTCGCAGCCGAGGATACCCGCGCGTTCGAGGCGTGGACGGACGCTCACTGGTGGCCAGCCCTCCGCGAGCGCTACCCACGTCGGGACGACGGCACCCCTGACGGGTCGCTGATCGCCGCGATCCACGATCCACCGCGCGTCCCCGATGTCATCGTTCGCGCTCATCCGGCTCATCTCCACATCGACCTGCTGGAGCGAGCGCGTGGCCAGGGGCTGGGCCGCGTGCTCATCGAGGGATTGCTGGACGACCTTCGCCAACGGGGTGTTGGGGGCGTCCATCTCGAGGTTGGCGAGCAGAACGCCGGTGGCATCGGCTTCTACGAGCACCTGGGCTTCCGGCGGCTCGATGTGCGGCCGGGATCCGTGCTCATGGGCATACGTCTCGACTGACTCGTCACTGACCGGGCAGCGCCGCGGCGCTTGGCTGACTCGGCAGCTCCCCGGCGCTGGGCTCGAGCCCCAGGGATGCCGGGCGCATCCGCTATCCTCAGCGAAACCCCCAGGGACCGGTCCAGCGAGCCCGGCGAGGAGGATGAGCGCCCCGTGAGCAGGCAGATCATGACCAGCGACGAGCTTCGGCGTGCGCTCGTTCGCATCGGTCACGAGATCGTTGAGAAGCACGGCGGCACGCACGATCTGGCGCTCGTCGGCATCGAGCGACGTGGCGTGCCCATCGCGCATCGGATCGCGGAGGTCATCGAGAGCAACGAAGGCGTTCGGCTGCCCGTCGGCAGCCTGGACATCACCTTCTACCGCGACGACCTGACACTGGTCGATCGTCAGCCCCGCCTCAAGGGCACCAGCCTCCCCTTCGATCCAGCCGCCACCACGATCGTCGTGGTCGATGATGTGCTGTACACCGGCAGAACCATCCGGGCCGCCATGGACGCGTTGGTGGACCAGGGACGGCCGGCCGCGGTCCGCCTCGCTGTGCTGGTCGACCGCGGCCACCGCGAGCTGCCCATACGTGCCGACCACGTCGGCAAGAACGTGCCCACATCCCGGGAGGAGGTCGTGCACGTGCGGATCGACGAGGTGGACGAGGTGGACGAGGTGGTCATCGAGCGACGTGAGGTCCCGGTCGGCGTCGCGTGAACGGTCACGTGAACCCAGGAACGAGTGACCCAGGAACGCAGCCGCGCCCGAGCCGTGGAACGCGATCTCGCCCCTGACCCGGCGATGGGCGGGCCGGTGACATCGGATGGGCCGGCGCTCCCTGCCTCGGTCGGGTCGGTGACATCGGACCTGCCCGTGCCGCCCCCCTTGGGCTGGTCGCATCGCCACCTGCTCGATGTCGATGTCCTGACCCGCGATGACCTTCGGACGGTTCTGGACCTGGCGACGGCGATGGCAGCACGCCGCGCTACGACCGATAGTGGTGGCGCACCGCTGCCACTGGCCGGGCACACCGTCGCCACCCTGTTCGCCGAACCGTCCACGCGCACCCGGGTCTCGTTCGAGCTCGCCGCCCGGGCGCTGGGCGCGGACCCGGTCTCGCTCGACGCCGACAACAGCTCCCTGGCCAAGGGCGAGTCGCTCATCGACACGGTCCGGACCCTGGAAGCGCTGGGCGCTGCGATGCTCGTGGTCCGGCATCCCAGGAGTGGTGCCCCGCAGTTGGCGTCCGAGCATTTTGGCGGCGCCGTGATCAATGCCGGCGACGGCTGGCACGCCCACCCGACACAGGCGCTGCTGGACCTGTTCACCCTGCGCCAGGTCCTCGGCGACGAGCGCATCCGGGGCGCCAAGGTGTGCATCGTGGGCGACGTGCTCCACTCCAGGGTCGCCCGCTCGGACATCTGGGCGCTCACCTGCTGGGGCATCGATGTCTGGCTCACCGGGCCCACGGTCTTCCTCCGCGGCTTCGAGGCCTGGGCACGCGCACTGCCCTCAGGGCGTCGGCTGACGGTCACAGGCGATCTCGAGGCAGGCATCCGGGACTCGGCCGCGGTGATGGCCCTGCGTGTCCAGCGGGAACGGCTGGAGGGGGCTGGCGCGCCGTCGGAGGCGGCATACGCGGCCCGCTGGGGCCTGACCGAAGAGCGGCTCGCGCGACATGCGCCGGAGTCGATCGTCATGCACCCCGGCCCCGTCAATGAAGGTGTCGAGCTGCCGCCCGAGGTCGCATCCGGGCCTCGCGCGGTCATCACCCGCCAGGTCGCGAATGGCGTGCCGGTCCGGATGGCCGCGATGTCCCTGCTGGCAGGCGCTCACGCATGATCGACGCAGCGCTGGTGCCGGGGGGCGTCGTCAGCCACCTCGACATCGAGGGCGCATGGCTGGTCGACCCCCTGTCGGGCAGATCCGGACCGGGAGCCCTGACCATCGATGACGGCATCGTCGTCGATCTCACCTGGGCCCGCCACGAGGAGGCTGGCCGCATGCCCGACGTCGTGGTCACGCCCGCGTTCGTCGACCTGCGGGCGCACATCCGCGAACCGGGCGGGGAAACGGCGGAATCGTTCACCTCGGGGCTCTCCGCAGCGGCGCACGGCGGGTTTGGCTTCGTGGCCACGATGGCCGACACGCGGCCGGCCGTGGACCGACCGGAGATGGTCCAGCGTGTCCTCGGCGCCGCGGCGGCGACCGGGTCACCAGTCCGGTCGCGACCGTACGGCGCCATCACCATCGCCCGCGAGGGCGGCGTGCTCGCCCCGTTCGGCTCGCTCGCCGCGGCCGGGGTCGTCGGCTTCGCTGACCTGCCAGCCGTGACCACGGATGCCGCGATGCTCCGAGCGGCGCTTACCGAGGCAGGCGTCCTTGGGATGCCCATCGTCATCCATCCGGACGAGCCGTCGCTCACGGCAGGGGCGGAAGCCAACGAGGGTCTCCCCGCGACGATCCTCGGCCTGCGGGGCGCCTCCGCCGCAGCGGAGGTGAGCGCTGTCGCCCGCGCCCTCGCTGTCCTGCGCCAGGTGAGCAGCGAGGTACCACCCGACGTCCGACCCCACCTGCACATCGCCCATGTGTCGGTGGCCGGATCGCTGGAACCCATCCGGTCCGCGCGTACCGAGGGGCTGCGGGTGACCTGCGATGTCGCCGCACATCACCTGACGCTCCATGATGGCTGGCCCGGCGGCGACCGTCGGTACGCATGGGACGCCGCGGCGGCTCCATGGGCGGGTGCGACCCCGGAGGACGCAGCGCCCTATCACCCGTCCACGCGATTCGACCCGCCGCTGCGGTCGCCGGAGGATGCCATCGCGCTCATCGCGGCCCTCGAGGACGGCACCATCGACGCCATCGCCAGTGATCACGCACCGGCCCATGCGGTCGACGTGGATCGCCCCTTCGGGGAAGCGATCGCCGGCGCGACCTCGCTCGAGACGACCCTCGGCCTGGTGCTGGAGACAGTGGACTCGGGTCGACTGGGCCTGGTCCGCGCGATGCGTGCCCTGTCGATCAACCCCTGGCGGGCGCTGGATGGGGCACGCCTGCACGTGTCGGAGCCATCCCTGCGTGTCGGCGCAGAGGCGAACCTCGTGATCTTCGACCGCACCGATCGATGGCACGTCGATGACGTGACGCTACGGTCTCGGGGTCGCAATACGCCCCTATTCGGACGCTCGCTGCCGGGTCGGGTCCTCCTGACCATCGCCCGCGGCCGCCTGGCCTGGCGGGACCCGGATCTCGGCTGAGTCGGGTGGCCCGCTGCGTCGCGACGGACGATCGCTGTCCGCGCCGAGGGCACGGGAGACGTTCCACCACCCCGTGAGCGGCAGGCCGGTACCATCGTTGTCGATGCCGACCTCGACCTGCCCTGACCGACCCACCGAGGGTGGCTCGTGACCGATACCCAGCCGCCATCGTCCGACGACGAACCGAACGTAGCAGCGCCACCCGATCACCCGGCAGCGCCACCCGATCACCCGGCAGCGCCACCCGGTCACCTGGCAGCGCCACCGGAGCCCCCGACGCCCCCACCGGAGCCCGGGGCGGCACGTTCCCCGCGCGCGTCCCAG
>JBBSOS010000122.1:0-7265 GCA_038259505.1 Candidatus Limnocylindrales bacterium
AGGACTTCGATCCCACGGTCGCGATGGACCGCAAAATGGCCCGCCGGATGAGCCGCTTCATCCACCTGGGCATGGCGGCCGGCACGGAAGCCGTCGCGGACGCGGGCCTGGACTTCGCGGCCTTCGACCCGGACCAGCGCGATCGCGTCGCGGTGACGGTGAACACCAGTGGTGGCGGCCAGGAGCAGGTCATCGACGGCACCGCGACCCTGCACGCGAAGGGCCCCGGGCAGGTCAGTCCGTTCGCCATCCCGGCGCTGTCCGGTTCGATGGCCGCCTGCATGCTCTCGATGCGCTATGGCCTGACGGGTCCGGTCATCACCCAGGTGGCCGCATGTGCCAGCTCGGTCATCGCATTCCTCGACGGACTGCGCATGATCCAGCGCGGCGAGGTGGACGTCGTCCTCGCGGGTGGCTCGGAAGCGCCCCTGTTGCCGGTCGCCTTCGCCGCTTTGGCCAACATGGGGGCACTCTCGAAGCGCAACGACGATCCGGAGCACGCCTCGAGGCCGTTCGATCGTGACCGCGATGGCTTCCTGTTCGGCGAGGGTGCCGGGGTCGTGGTGCTGGAGTCGGCTGCCCACGCGCTCGCCCGGGGAGCGATCATCCAGTGCGAGGTCATCGGAGCGGCGCTCACTGCGGATGCGTTCCACATCTCCGCCCCGGAGCCAACCGGTCGGGGCGCCACGCGCGCCATGACGATGGCCCTCCGGGATGCAGCGGTCGCACCCGACGAGGTCGACTACATCGTGGCCCACGGCACCTCGACGCCACTCAACGACGTCACCGAGTCGCGCGCCATCAAGGCCGCGTTCGGCAGCCACGCCCGACGGGTCGCCATCTCGTCACCCAAGTCGATGATCGGCCACCTGCTCGGCGCCGCGGGCGTCATGAGCGCGCTCACTGCGATCGGAGCCATCCGGGACGGTGTCGTGCCGCCGACCATCAACCTCGCCAACCCCGACCTGCCCGAGTGCGACCTGGACTACACGCCCAACGTGGCGCGCGAGCGACGGATCGACACGGCCATCATCAATGGCTTCGGCTTCGGTGGCCAGAACGCGGTCGCGGTATTCCGCCGTTTCGAGGCATAGGCAGCAGCCTCGGTCCTGGGACTCCTGCATCCCCGAGGGCCACGCCCTCAGGTGACGGTCGGGACCTCCGGCGCATCCCCCCCATCGCCCAGCAACGCCAGCAACGCGCGGACCTCCGCCGGTCCTGCGATCCGGAACCGCGCCCGGGTCGCACCCGGCCCGACCTTCACGGACCAGTCGTCCGGCGACAGGCGCTCGAACAGGTCCTCGTCGGTCCGGTCATCGCCGATGGCGATGGTGATGCCCGGTTCCGCGATCTCCGACGCCAGCCGGGCAAGGGCCTCGCCCTTGTGCGCCCATGCGAACCGGACCTCCACGACCTTGTTGCCCAGCAGGATGGCCAGGTCCGTCCCGGCCACCAGGGCATGGAGCGTATCGGCCAGCTCCTTGGCGAGCCATTCACCGAACTCGGGATCAGCCTGGCGGTAGTGCCACACGAGTGAGAACGATTTCTCCTCGATGGTGCTGCCGGGCGTGCGCGCCACGAAGTGCTCCAGGACCGGGCGTACCTGTTCCTTCCAGCCATCGTCCGCGCCCTGGTGCAGCGGCGTCCAGCCGGGTTCACCCGGCGCCCGCAAGAGCGCCCCGTGCTCGGCCGCCAACCACAACCCGTCCACATGACCGAACCACCGGTCGAGGTCCTCCGGCCGCCGGCCCGACACCAGCAGCACCGTCGTCCCGGGCGACTTCGCGAGGTGCCCGAGGATCTCATCGAGCCCTTCGGTGGGCACGGCATCCTGGGGCCTTGCGGCGATGGCCACGAGGGTTCCGTCGTAGTCCACGCACACCAGGCGGCGCTCCGCGGCGGCGAACGCGGCGCACACCTCGGCGACCTGGAGCGGCAGCGTCTGGGACGATCCGTCGGCGGCTCGCTCCCCGGCCGCCTCGCGAAGGGTGCCCAGGAACGCGGCCGCCCATGCATGCGCGTCGCCGCGGCGCACGCGCTCGTACAGTGCGGCCATCCGGTCGCGACGCTCGTCCTCGGGCATGTCCAGGGCGCGGACGAGCGCGTCCACGCTGCCTTCCTCGTCGTAGGGGTTGACCCGGATCGCCTCGGCCATCTCCTGGGCGGCACCCGCGAACTCGCTGATGACCAGGACGCCCGGCCGTCCCTCCTGGCAGGTCAGGTACTCCTTGGCAACGAGGTTCATGCCGTCGCGGAGAGGCGAGACCCAGGCCACGTCAGCGGCCGCGTAGAGGGCCGCCAGCTCCTGCCGCGGTACCGATCGGCGCAGGTAGACGACGGGCGCCCATTCCGGCGTGGCGAACTCGCCGATGATCTCGCCCACGAGCTCGCTGACCTCACGCCGAAGCTCCTGGTACGCGGGCACGTGCTCACGGGTGGGGACCGCCACCTGGATGAGGGTGACGTGTCCGCGCCGCTCCGGCGACGCTCGCAGCAGCCGGCGATAGGCCCGCAGACGTTCGGGGATGCCCTTGGTGTAGTCAAGCCGGTCGACCGACAGGATCAGCTGGCGCGTCCCATGTCGCGATCGCAGCTCGCGGATCCGGCGACCCGCGACCGCATCGTCGTGGACCAGTCGTGTCCACTCATCGGTCACGACCCCGATGGGCAACGCCTGGAGCCGGACGACCCTGCCATCGACCTCGACCCGGTCCATGCGGCTGTCCAGGCCCAGCCACAACAGCAATGCGCGCCGGAAGTTGTGCAGATGGCTGTGCGTCTGGAACGCGATCAGGTCCGCGCCGAGCAGGCCACGCAACAGTTGCTGGCGCTGGGGCACGATGCCGAAGACCTCGGACGATGGGAACGGCACGTGCAGGAAGAACCCGATGCGGGCGTCGGGGGCCGCCTCCCTGAGCAACTCCGGTACCAGGAACAGCTGGTAGTCGTGGACCCACACCAGGTCACCCGGACGCTGCCGGGCGATGGTGGCCTCGGCGAACCGCTGGTTGGCCGCGCGATAGGCGATCCAGGACTCGGGGTCGAAGACCACGAGGGTCGGGAACCCGTGCAGCAGCGGCCACAACGTGTCGTTGGCATACCCCTCATAGAAGGCCTTCGACAGCTCCGGTGGCAGGTCGACCGAGACGTATCCGTGGCGCGCTTCCCAGTCAGCCAGCAGGCGTTGCTGGCCCGCCGGATCCTCCGTGGACGTGTCGCCGGGCCAGCCGATCCAGGACCCGTTGCTCTCCTGCATGAGCGGGCCCAGCGCGGCCACCAGACCGCCGGAACTCACGTCGGCGCGCCATCGCCGGCCGGACCGACGAGCGGTCAGGGGCAGTCGATTGGCGATGATCAGGAGTCGCTCGTCGTCAGGTTCGTGCACTCAGGGATGGTACCCGTGTCGCGGACCGGGCCGGGCCGGGCCGGGCCGGGCCCACGACGACGCGCTCGAGAGCGCGGTCGATGGCGTGCGCGGAAGCGCGGTCCAGGGCGCGCTCGACGCGGTTCGGGCCCGCGGCGGGATCGGGCGAGCCGGGATCAGGTGCGAGCCGGGATCGGGCGACCCTCGAACCCCTCGATGGCCAGCAGCAGGTCCGGGGGGATTCGTGTGGCACGCGCCGACCCGATGTCGAACATGACCTGGGTCGTCTCGCCATCGGCGACGAGACGGGCCGGCCCCAGGGCGCTCCCCTCGGACAGCACCCGGTACTCGAGCGAGAACGACGACCGCGATGCCCAGCCCACGCGTGCCTCGACGACCAGCGGTTCGCCGAAGAAGGCCGGCTGTCGATACACGATGCGCGCCTCGGCGATCACGAACGTATGGCGGAGGGCGTCCGGCCCAGTGCCGAACGGCCGGCCAGCGACCGCTGCGTAGTAGCCGGCTCGGGCCGCCTCGAAGTAGGTGAGATAGGTGGCGTTGTTGACGTGACCCAGCGCATCCGTGTCCCCGTAGCGGACCTCGATCGGGTGTCGATACCGGAACGCGCCCTCGATGGGCCGTCCACGGCTGCTCAGGGTGCAGCGCCGCCGAGCGCTTCGAGGATGTGCCGGGACAGCACGGCGACATCGGGTGAGCCGAGGCCGGTCGCCCGATCCCAGCCGGGTGACGCGCTGTCCAGCAGGTTGCCGCCGCGCGTCACATCGTGGAACGCCTCGGGATGGTCCTGGGCGACCTGGTACAGCAACGGCGTCACGTACCCCAGCCGGTCGATGCCGGCGGCATTGGCCCTTTGCAGGACGAGCGCCATCACGCCCGCCCAGAAGGGTGCGGACGCGCTCGTGCCGCCGACCATCTTCCACTCCCCGACCCCGGTCTCCGGGTCCGTGAAGAACAGCACGTACCCGGTGTCGGAGTCGGCGGCTGCCGCGACGTCCGGGCACTGCCGGCTGCCGGACTGGTCGATGCCCGCGACCCCCACCTGGAACGGCGGCAGGGGCTCCAGGGGCTGTCCGTCGGATCCCGTCACGTCCGCTTCACCGCCACCCGAGCCGCCCGTCGTCAGGTAGTCCTCCCAGCCCGTCTCGCGCAGGTAGCTGCCGTCGTCGCGTACCTCGAGCGCGGTGCCGCCGACGCTCACGACGTTGTCGGTGCAGGCGGGGAAAAAGGTCGAGACCTGGCCATCCGTCCTGTCGAAGGCGTGACAGGAGTAGGCGCCCCAGTCACCGGATGCCGCGAACAGGCTGACGCCTGCCTGGGCAGCCCGCTGGAGCGACTGCTGGGCATCGAGGACCTCAGACAGCGACACGTACCCAGGCGCGTAGCACTTGCCGAATGACACGGACACGATCTGCGCTCG
Source organism: Candidatus Limnocylindrales bacterium (assembly GCA_038259505.1). Classification (GTDB taxonomy): domain Bacteria; phylum Chloroflexota; class Limnocylindria; order Limnocylindrales; family CSP1-4; genus JAFMJV01. Next base: position 4,803 of record JBBSOS010000122.1, read on the forward strand.
ACCATCCTCCACGATCGCGTCCATGGCGGCGCCGAAGGAGGTCGTGGCCGGGAACCCGTAGACCAGCAACTGGGCGCCGGGAGCGACGGCGCGCAGCACCTGAGTGTCGAGCGTCGCCTCCACCCCGAAGGACGCCGGGGCTCCTTCCAGGCCGCCACTCACCGGGATACGCTCCGGCGCCGGACCCTCGATGCCGAACGTCGCGTCGAAGACGGCCAGGTCCTCGTCCGTGTCAATGCCGAACTGCAGGACCGCGATGCTGGTTCCCGTGCCATCGATGCCCTGGTCCCAGAGCGTCTGGAAGTCATACGCGCGAGCCAGGTCGACAGGCTTGAGACCACGACCCGGGGGCGGTGGAGCGGCCGCCGGGTCGATGCCCGAGACCGGCAGGTATCGGGACAGGCCGGTCACTCCGACGACGACATCGCGAAGGTTCGCCGGGACCACAGGTTCCGATGTCGATGCATGGTAGGTCAGACCGGTCCGGGGATCCTGAAAGGAGTCGATGGTGAGGCCCAGGAACGCGCCCATCGCGGCAGCCGTGCCCGATACCACCAGTCGGGTGCGCTGTGGCGGCATGGAGATCACCTGGAGACCGGCCGCGGCCAGGGCCTGGGCGATGCATGCGATCGTCGCGTCGGTCGGACCGAACCGGGCGCCACTCTCGGCGGCGGTCAGGAAGTGCCGGTAGTCGGGCGAGCCGGGGTCCGACATCGCCGCCAGGTATGCCGCGCCCGCCGCGGGGTCACGTTCCGCGAGGATCAGGTCGACCTGCACCTGGTCGTCGGGGTCGGCGCTCCCGAGACGAACCGGCGCGGACGACGACTCGGGGGAGCTCCCGCCCACCTGTCCGAGGGCCGCAGGAGCCGGTACCAGCATCGCTGCGGCAAGTGTGAGGCTGATGAGCAGTGGCATCCGGCACGCACGGGCCGGACGCACGACGCGGGCCTGACGCACGATCAGGGTCTGCATGTTCACTGGACGACCTCGTCAGTTGGCCACGTGAAGCTGTTGATGACCGAGTCGGCGACCGACAGCGCGGCGTCCCGGACCTCGGCCGGCGCCAGCACCGTGGCCACCATCGTGATGGTGCCGTCCGTGGCCGCGACCGATGCCACGGAGAAGTCGGTGGAGGGACCCTGCGATGTGTCGAGGGTCCCGCCGAACACGCCTCCGACCCCTTGGCGATATCCCAGGATCGGGTTGCCCAGCAGGATGCGTGCCGGCTCCGTGTCCTCGGTGTAGCCCAGCAGCCGATCCTTGAGCAGGCTCCTGCGTCCGTCGAACAGGGCCTGGGGATCGAACCGGTCGGCGGGCGTGCCCTCGATGATGAGTGCGACCGCACCATTGCCCGCGGTCAGGATGAGGAAGCCGTCGTCCTGCTGGTCGATGCTCCAGATGCTCGCGTCGAACTCGAGGCCGAAGCCCAGCGCATCGTCGTGATACTTCGTCCGGTCGGCGAACGGCAGCCAGTCCGGCACGGCAGCGTCAACCTGGTCGTCCACACCGACCACCTTCCCGAGACCTGTCTCGATGGCCGAGGTACCCGAACACGGCAGCGCCCTGTCCGGGCATGCGGGCTGGTCACGGTCCTGGGCCGAGAGGTACGCCGATGCGGCCGCGATCGCGACGGCGCCCAGCATGACGACCGCGAACACGGCGAGCAGCGCACCCGAACCCAGCCAGCCATGGCGGGCGGGCCGCGATGCCGTGTCGGTCGTCGCGGCGGCTGCCGCTCGTCCGGTGGCCAGTCCCGCAGCGGTGCCGGCCAGGGGTCCCTCGCCCACGGCGGGCGACAACGTCGCGACCCCCTCGTGGGGTGCGATCATGCCGCTCCCGAACGCGGCGGCTGAAGCGACCCCGCGACTCCGTGGCAATGCCTTGAGCGACACGCCGCAGTAGCCGCAATACGTGTGGAGCGGGGTCTGCCTGCCGCACTCCGGACACGTGATGGCGGGGCCGATGGCGATCTCGGCGGCCTCCTCGAGCAGCCCGACGTGGATCACCCGACGCAGCCACAGCAGGGCCACGACCGCGAGTACCACGACCACGATGAGCGTCCCGATCTCGGACAGCAGCAGCTCGGCGAGTGAGGCGAGCAGCAACAGGCCGGCTGCGATCACCATCGCGACCGCAGGATGGCCCAGGGGCCCGAGCGCGGCACGGTCGGTGACCGGTGCCCGGAAGCGCAGCCACAGCGCGCCACACAGGCCACCGATCGCTCCGGCGGCAACGACCGGCATCGCGACGCCGAGCACCAGCAGGCGCACGACCCACGGGACCACGTCGCCGACCGGCTGCAGCCCGCTGCCGAACAGGTCCAGGGATGTGACGAGCGTCTGGGCGCCGACGAACGCCACGCCCGAGGCGACGCCGAACGTGGCGCCATCGAGCACATCGTTGAACCGCTTGTAGGGCAGCAGCGCGAGTGGCCCGGCGGCCATGAGCAGCACTGCGAGCAGC
>JBBSOS010000123.1:0-7264 GCA_038259505.1 Candidatus Limnocylindrales bacterium
AGGTCGCGGCATCCTCGCCGCACTCGGGGCCATACTTGGAGGATGCCGTCATACACCGTGAACCAAGCGGCAGTCGAACACGCGACGCATCTCATCACGGCACGCCAGTACGTCCTTGACAGCGACTGGGGCGAGTCGCAGCCGACGACCGACCAGGAGAACGCGTTCCTCGAACGCCACTCTTGGGACGAGTTCGCCGGATGGCACCTGGGGCTGGTGGACGGCGCCACGGACGAGACGAAGTCGCGCTACGGATTCGTGTTTGGCGACTTCCGGCGGGTCCACAGGACAGGCCTCATCGCCTGCCACTACCGGGCGGCAGAGTGGCGACACAAGGAGATCGAACTGGCGGCCCATGAGCTCCTGCAGCTCCTCGACGGGACCAGCCGATAGCGGCCCGTCCCGCGCCGGCACACGTCCCAGGGTGTGCGTCTCCCTGCCCCTCGGGCCAGCGATCGGCGGCACCCAGCCGACACAGCTACACAGGACTCATGAAAGCCACCCTGGATATCCCGGACTCGCTACCGCCAAGTGAAAGCGCGCGCTGCGCTCCAGGGACGAGCCGTCCGCGACATCACCATCGAAACGTGACGACGATCGATGCCTCCGCGTGGGTCGGCGCCGATGATGGACACTGCGCCGCGCGACCCGGCACGTCATGACTCGCACGGACGACCCACTCGACGACCTGCTCCGCAGGATGGTCGGCCCGGACGCCGACTTTCGCACCGACCAGCGACGTGCCATCGAGGCGGTCACCACGGAGGGCGCCCGGGTGCTCGTCGTCCAGCGCACCGGTTGGGGCAAGAGCCTCGTGTACTGGATCGCGACACGCGTGCTGCGCGACCGGGGCGAGGGACCGACGGTCATCATCAGTCCCCTGCTGGCCCTCATGCGCAACCAGATCGCGGCTGCCGCCCGCATCGGGCTGCGTGCGGTCACGGTCAACTCCAGCAATCGTGATGCGTGGCCGGCCATCCGGGCTGCGTTGGCGGCGGACGAGGTGGATGTCCTGCTGGTCTCCCCGGAACGCCTCGCCGACGAAGGCTTCATGCGCGACACCCTGCCTTCGATCGCGCGCTCTGTCGGCCTGTTCGTGGTGGACGAGGTCCACTGCATCTCGGACTGGGGCCACGACTTCCGGCCTGACTACCGGCGCATCGGCGCCATCCTCGATGCACTGCCGGAACGGACCCCGGTGCTGGGCACCACGGCGACCGCCAACCGGCGCGTCATCACGGACATCGAGGCGCAACTGGGTACGGCCACGGTGACCATCGATGGGCCGCTCCGGCGCGACTCCCTGCGCCTCGGGGCACACGTCATCGACGATCCGGCGGAGCGGATGGCGTGGCTCTCGCAATACATCCCCAGGATCCGCGGGGCCGGCATCGTCTACTGCCTCACGGTGGACGACACCGAACGGGTCGCGGCGTTCCTGCGCCAGCGGGGCATCGATGCCCGGGCATACAGCGCGAGACTGTCCGAGGTGGATCGCGAGGCACTCGAGCTGGGATTGCTCGCGGACGAGTTCAAGGTGCTCGTGGCGACGGTGGCCCTCGGCATGGGCTTCGACAAGCCGAACCTGGGCTTCGTCATCCACTACCAACGACCCGGTTCGGCCATCACCTACTACCAGCAGGTCGGCCGGGCGGGCCGAGGCGTCGATGACGCCTACGGCATCCTGCTGTCAGGGCGCGAGGACGACGAGATCGCTCGCTACTTCATCCACAGCGCCTTCCCGCCGGTCGCGGACATCCGAGCCGTCATCGACGAGCTGGCCGTGGGCCGGCCGCGCACGCTGGGCGAGTTGACCTCGGTCACGAAGCTCCACCGCAAGCGTGTCGAGACCATCATCCGGTCACTCCACGTCGATGGCGTCGTCGCCCGCGACCAGGATCGCTACTCCCTGACGGGCGAACCGTGGCAGGAAGGGGTCGAGCGCATCGCCCGGGTCATCGCGATGCGCGAGGCGGAGGTCGCCCAGATGCAGGCGTACGTGGAGCATGACGGGTGCCTGATGGCGTTCCTGGCGACGGCGCTCGACGATCCGAACGCGGCACCCTGTGGTCGCTGTGCGCCGGAGACCGGCGGCTTCAAGTGGACCGCGGTCGACCACGAGGAGCGACGCCTTGCCGCCGCGTTCCTGGGCTCCGGGAGCGCGACCGGGAAGGCCACGACCCCTCGCACTCGGCGCGTCAAGGTCCCGCGCGCGACGACCAAGCCTCGCCGGACCCGATCGAGGCGCCCGAAGGCCGCCTGACCAACTACCTGTCAGCGTCCGATAGCGACGATCAGATGCTCCTGGCCCGGCAAGGTGCCGCCGTGGAGGCCGCGGCCGGGTCGATCCCCGGACTGGCCGATCCGGCCAGTGTGCTGGCCCGCGTGCGGGCGGGCGAGGATGGACGGAGGGTCGCGCTGGAAGACCAGCGCCGACGCCGATCGTGACCCTCGCCCCGCTGGTCATCGATACCACGGTGCTCATCGATCTGGCCCGCGGTCATGCAGGTGCCAGGACGTGGGCTCTGGCGGTGGGACATCGGCTGGCGGCGTCCGAGCTCACGAGGTTCGAGCTGCTGATGGGCATCCGGCCCGGAGAACGAGGTGCCGTCGAGCGACTGATGCATGTCTGCGAATGGGTCGACGTGGATGAGCCGATCGCCCGGACGGCAGCGACCCTCGGGCGAACGTGGCGCCCGAGCCACCCAGGTCTGGCCATGGCTGACCTGGTCATCGCTGCGACCGCGCTCGAACTCGGTGCCCCCATGGCGACCGCCAATGTCCGCGACTTCCCGATGTTCCCGGGCATGGCGCCGCCCTACTGACAGCTCGAGGGCTCAGGGAGCGGGCCCCATGCGCGATACTCGCGGGCATCCACCCGAGGCATCCACCCGAGGCATCCAGCGGGCGCGAGCGAGGAGACAGCAATGGCATACGACGAGCATCTCGCCGAGCGCATCCGGGCCGCCCTGTCCGACCAGGATGGCATCACGGAACGCAAGATGTTCGGGGGCATCGCGTTCATGGAGCGCGGCAACATGTGCGCCGGCGTGACACACGACGACCTCATGGTCCGCGTCGGCAAGGAAGGCCTCGCCGCCGCCCTCGCGGAGCCGGGCGCTCGTGCGATGCAGATGCAGGGCCGAGACACGGGCATGGTGTTCGTGTCGCCGGACGTCATCACCACGGATGAGGCGCTCGCGCTCTGGCTCGCGCGCGGGCTCGCTGTGTCGTCGGCACTGCCACCGAAGGGCTGACAGGCCTGGGTCAGCCCTCGATCCGCTCGAACACCACCACGGGGATCTGGCGCGTCGTCACGCGCCTGCGGTAGCCATCGAAGAAGGGCATCTGCGCGACCTGGAGGTCGAACAGCCGAGTCCGTTCCGGCTCCGCCGCCGTGCGCGCACGTGCCCGGAACGTCTCGCCCCCACACTCGACGGTCACCTCCGGGTGAGCGAGCAGGTTGCGGTACCACGCAGGATCCGTTTCGGAGCCGCCCTTGGAGCCGATGACGGAGATGCGACCGTCATGCTCCACGAAGCAGAGCGGCGTGACCCGTGGCTGGCCGGTCCGCGCACCGGTCGTGGTCAACAGGATCACTGGATGCTTCTGATCGGTCCGTCCGCCCGTCACGCGGAAGCTCGCGATCACCGGCTCGTTCATCGCGGTCCACTCGGCCGCGGTCTTGTCCATCACGCTGATCCTCCCTCGTGCTCGCGTCAACGACATGATCGCATCGAGCGGCGGTTGCCGTGCCGGGGCGCGACGAGTCATCACCAGTTGCGCAGCGAGGCACGCAGGATGTCGACGAGGTCCGACTCCGCGACCGGTCGCGGGCTCACCGCCAGCAATCGCTGCTGCTGGACGGCACCGGTGGCCAGCGCCTCGACGTCCGCGTCACCGTAGCCCACCGCCGCGAGGCCATCGGGGATGCCCACGTCCCGGCAGAGAGCGATGATGACCTCAGGCAGCGCATCAGGCCCAGTGCGAGCGGCGTCACCGCCGAGGAGCACGGCAGCCGCGTCATGGCGCGCCGGGTCGGCCAGGTACGTGTACCGGAAGCACGCTGGTGCGGCCAGGATGACCGACTGACCATGGGGCACGATCGGTTCGTGGCCCGGATAACCGGCAGCGTGGTATCCCCGGACCCGCCCTGCGATGGGATAGCCGCAGGCATGCGGGATATGCACGCCGGCGTTGCCGAACCCGATGCCGGCGTAGGTCGCGGCCCGCATCATGCCTTCGCGGGCATCCACGTCGTCGGGCGTCGACACTGCCTGTCGGAACCAGCGGCCGAGCAGCCGCAGTGCTTCCGCGGCCCACAGGTCGCTGATGGGATTGGCACCGTTGTAGGCGGGTCGATCCGCTGGGGCGGCTGCCCGCGGACGCGCGTCGTACGCGATCGCGGTGTATGACTCGAGGGCATGGCAGAGCACGTCCATGCCGCTCGACGCGGTCACCTCGGGTCCGAGCGACACGGTCACGGACGGGTCGAGGACGGCCAGCCGGGGCCGGAGGCTCGGGTGGCTGATGCCGGTCTTGAGCTGGAGCGCCAGGATGTCGAGCACGCACACGGCGGTGGACTCCGCACCCGTGCCCGCGGTCGTCGGGATGGCCACCAGCGGCAGCAGCGGCAGGCTCGGCGCCCGCCCATCGCCGATGGGCCGGTTGAGGTAATCGAACAGGTCGCCCGGGTTCGTCGACAGCAGGTTCATGACCTTGGCCGTATCGATGACCGACCCGCCGCCGACGGCCACGAAACCATCGACCGCCCGGGCCCGGACCCAGTCGACCGCGACCGACGCCGACGCATCGGTCGGCTCCACGGAGACCCCATCGAACGTGAGCGACTCAACGCCCGCAGCGGTCAGCGATCTCCGTGCGCGGTCAGCGATACCGGCCGCTGTGACGCCGGGGTCAGTGACGAGCGCCACGCGGCGCATGCCCATCCGCGCCACGTGGTGTCCACTCTCGTCGATGGCGCCGATACCGAACACGATGGGCGGCGCGGCCCACGTGAACACCAACTCGCGCTCCCGGACTGCCGTATCCACGCTGACGCTCCCACCCTGCGAGATCCGCCACGAGGATAGCCGGGTACCGACGATCGCTCTGCTAGCCTGTGGTCTTGATCACAGATCACGCAGGAGCGCACCGATGACCACCGAGGACGATCGCGGCTCGACGCCATTCGAGATCGAGGAGGTCCGTCGAACGAGCGCGGCCGCACCCCCGACGTTCGATTTCGGGGACAGCCAGATGGCCGACTTCCTGGCCCGCATGCGCAACGCCATCCTGGCCACGCTGCGTGCGGATGGCAGCCCCCAGGTGACCCCGATCTGGTTCCACTGGGATGGTCGCGTGATGCGCATGAGCACCCCGTCCTGGGCGCACAAGACCCACAACGTGCGCCGTGACGCCCGGGTGAGCGTCTGCGTGGATGACCCCATGAGTGGCACCTACGTGACCATGTTCGGGCACGCGGAGCTCATCGAGGGCGACCCGGAGCTGGTTCGCGGGGAGTCCTGGCCCGTGCTGCTCAAGTACCTCCACGAGGACGAGGCCGCCGTCCGCTGGGCGCGCATCGATGCGGACCACGACCGCGTCGTGATCAAGATCCGACCCACGAAGGTCATCTGGCGCAACGACGTCCGCTGACAGGCGCCACGTGGCCCCCTTCAGAGCGAGATCCGTGATCTCTGATCATTGACCGCGCCCCGGGTCGCCGATAGACTCCCCGGCATCGCTCCGCGTTCGGGGTGATGTCCGATGACCGGTGTGAGAAGGGGGAGTTCCTGATGTCCTCGCAACCAACGCGTCGACCGAGATCACGGTCCGGCGTCCTGCGCTTCGGCCTGGTCTTGGGCCTGCTGGCGTCGCTCAGCGGCATCTCGGCCGCCACGACGACCGCGCAGGATGCGACACCGACCTCCGGTGGCACGCTCCGTGTCGGCCTCTCGGTCGAACCCGACACCCTGGACCCGGCAGCATCCGCCCAGGCATCGGCACACCAGGTGTTCATGCAGATCTACGACACACTGGTGTGGCTGGATCCGACGACCGGTGACTACGCGCCCGGCCTCGCCGAGTCATGGGAGATCGCCGACGACGGCCTGTCGGCCACGTTCCACCTGCGCGATGGCGTGACGTTCCAGGACGGCACCCCGTTCGACGCCGACGCCGTCAAGTTCAGCTTCGACCGCATCCTTGATCCATCGTTCACGTCGCCGACCGCCCGGGCCAAGCTCGGCTCGCTGTCGGAGGTCACCGTCGTCGATCCGCTGACCGTCCAGCTCACCTTCAGCGAGCCCTACGCGGCCCTGCTCAACGGCCTCAGCCAGCATTGGCTGGGCATCGTGTCACCGACCGCGGTCCAGAAGTGGGGAGCCGACTTCGGCAAGCACCCGGTCGGCACCGGCTCGATGTCCTTCGTGGAGTGGGTCCCGGGTGACCACATCTCCATCGAGCGCAACCCGGCCTATGCCTGGGCACCACCGTTCATGACCAACCAGGGACCCAGCCATCTCGACCGCGTCGACTTCAAGTTCGTGACCGAGAACACGGCGCGCAGCGCCGGCCTGGAAGCCGGCGACCTCGATGTCGTCTGGAACCTGCCGGCCGCCGACTTCGACCGGCTCAAGGCAGACGATCGGTTCACCGTCACGGCGGCTCCGTGGAGCGGCGGCTCGCTCGCCCTGTTCCTGAACACGGAACTGGCCCCCACCGATGACCTGGCGGTGCGCCAGGCGATCCTCACCGGTCTCAACCGCCAGGACGTGCTCGATCTCGCCCTGTTCGGCATCTACGACCCGGCCGAGGGGCCCATCTCGCCCATCACGCAGGGCTACTCCAGCAGCGTGGAAGGCAAGTACCCATACGATCCGGAGCAGGCCGCGACGATGCTCGACGCGGCAGGCTGGACCATGGGCAGCGACGGTATCCGCCAGAAGGATGGACAGCCGCTCGCGCTCCACGTCATCACAATCGCCCAGTTCCAGCCCATCGCAGAAGCGATCCAGGGCCTCATCAAGCCCCTCGGCGTGGACGTCAACATCGACATCCGTGACGGGGCGGCCATGGTCGATGCCAACAACAAGGGCGAGGGCACGGGCGGTATCACCGGCCTGGTGGACAGCGATCCGGCGGGTATCCAGTTGTTCTACGACAGCAAGAATTACGGCGGATTCGACTGGTCCCGGGTCCAGGATGCCGAGATCGATGGCCTGTTCGCCGCCCAAGCCAAGGAGCTCGATCCGGACAAGCG
>JBBSOS010000124.1:0-7227 GCA_038259505.1 Candidatus Limnocylindrales bacterium
CATCGTGGACCCGCGGGAAGGGGGGCAGAGCACAGGACCGTGTCCGACAGGGACTCGTGAGCAGTCGACCGATCGCACCATCCATGCAGAGGAGCAACGTGAAACGAACGTCCATGGCGAGCATCGTGGCCGCCAGTGCCATCCTGTTCGCGGCCACCGGTGGGGCCGCCCAATCACCTGATGCGTCCGTGGGAGCCCGACTCAAGATCGGGTTCGTCATCCACGTGAAGGGCAACTCGAACAACCAACTGGTCGTGGCAGCCGCCCAGAAGGCGGCCGACGATCTGGGCGTCGACCTGCTCACGGCGGGGCCGGAAGGCTTCGATGCCGAGGCCCAGCTGAAGAACGTGCAGGACCTGTTCGCCGCGGGCGTCGACGGTGTAGCCACGTCCATCCCGGGCGAGACCATGGCCGCGCCGCTCAACCAGCTCATCGCGGATGGGCATCCCATCGTGATGTTCAATATCTACTCGTCTTCGATCCAGGCTCCCTACGTCGGGGAGAACCCGGTCCCTGCGTGGAGCCAGATCGGGGCCCTCGTGGCCAACGCGGCAGGCGGTGCCGATGCGACCGGTGAGGTCGTCATGGGTACCTGCGCCCCGCAGCTGGACGTCCTGATCCAGCGTGGCAATGGCGTGGTCAAGGGACTCGCCGAGACCGCGCCGGGCATGACGGCGAGCGGACCCTTCGATGTGAAGGTGGACCCGGTGGTCAACTACCAGGCGTGGGAGCAGCTCGCTGCCGCGCACCCAGATGCCAAGGCATTCGTCGGTCTGTGCGCGCCTGACCCGGAGAACCTGGGCAAGGTCAATGCAGAGAACGGCGACAAGTGGATCATGGCCGGTGGCGACTTCACGCCGGGCAACATCCAGGCCGTCGCGGACGGCCACGTCCTCGCGTCGATCGGCCAGGCGAGCTACGTGCAGGGCTACCTGCCCGTCAAGATGCTGGTCGACCACATCCGCAACGGGACGCCGCTCGATCCGGGGATCCTGTCCTCGGGCGTCGAGATGCTGACCAAGGATGGCGCGGTGTTCGATTACGGCCTGCCCCCGCAGTCCGTGGAGGACGCGAAGGCGATCTTCTCGGACCAGGCAAAGTCAGACGCCTTCTATGCGCCATTGTTCGCGGACGGTGGACCGATGGACAGCCAGAACTGGCCCGGACTCATCGTCCCGTTCGATGAGCTTGCCCAGTAACCCGGTCGCGACCGGACCTGTGGGGGGTGGGCGCGGCGCGCCCCCCATGGGTCCCGCGCGCTTCCCGAAGCCAGCCGTGCCTCCCGCAGTGGCGGTCACCGCGCTGTGCAAGACGTACGGTGGAGTCGTGGCGCTCGACTCGGCCAACCTGTCCGTTCGATCTGGCCGCATCCACGCGGTCGTCGGCGAGAATGGCGCCGGCAAGTCCACGCTCATGAAGATCCTCGCGGGAGCCGTGCCGTCCGATTCCGGCACCATCGAGCTCGACGGGGAGTCCACGGTCCCCGGCTCGCCGGGTGCTGCCCGTGCGCGAGGCGTGGGCATCGTGTACCAGGAGCTCAGCCTGTTCCCGAATCGATCGGTGCTCGCCAATCTGTTCGTCAACGCCGAACCGACCCGGTACGGACTGCTGGCGCGCCGGGAGATGGCGCGACGAGCGTCGGGGGTGCTCCAGCGGGTCGGCCTCCGGATCGAGTTGGACCGACCAGTCGGCATGTACTCCATCGGCATCCGGCAACTCGTGGAGCTGTGTCGTGTGCTGCTCGAGGGTCCTCGCCTGCTCATCCTCGACGAACCGAACTCCGCCCTGAGCGAGCGAGAGAGCGAACGGCTGTTCAGCGTCCTGCGCGAGCTGTCGGCCGACGGGGTGACGATGCTCTACGTTTCCCATCGCCTGGAGGAGGTCTTCGCGGTATGCGATGACGTCACCGTGATGCGCAATGGCCGAGACGTGCTGACCCGAGAGCGACAAGAGCTGACGATGTCCGAGGTCGTCAGCGCCATGATCGGCGGTTCGGAACGCGCGCTGTACCCCGAACGCCAGGCGCCCGGGCAGGCAGCTCCGCCCGCGATGGCGATCAGGGCCCTGAGCGTTGGCGATGAACTCAGGGACGTCAGTTTCCAGGCGTCTGCCGGCGAGATCGTCGGGCTCGCCGGACTGGAGGGGTCCGGGGTCGCGGCGCTGCTGGGGGCGCTGTTCGGGCTGCGTCGGACGGCTGTCTCGAACGCATCGTTTCCGGACGGTGGCGGGCTGCCCACCAGCCCGACTGCAGCCGCACGACGCGGCATCAGCCTGGTCCCGGCAGATCGACGTCACCAGGGCCTGATGCTCCATCGCAGCGTCGCGCGCAACATCGTCCATGTTCGGTTCGGCGCCCTCCGCACCCGCGATCCGTGGCTGCGCCGCACGGAGATGGAGGCGGCCGCCCGACGCCAGATCGACGACCTGCGAATCAAGGCGCGGGCGGTCACATCGTCGGTGAACCAGCTGTCTGGGGGTAACCAGCAGAAAGTAGTCATCGGGAAGTGGCTGGAGGTCCGACCCGATGTCGTCCTGCTCGACGATCCCACCCGGGGCGTGGATATCGGAGCCAAGCGTGAGATCTATCACCTGATCCGACAGCTGGCCGATGAAGGTCGGGTCGTCATCTTTCGCTCCACCGAGCTGCCGGAGCTGGTCGGCCTCGCAGACCGGATCCTGGTGCTCTATCGACAACGTCTGGTGGGTGAGGTCCGCGGCTCCGAGATCGACGATCGTGGCCTGCTGCATATGATCAACACGGGCGAGTTGCCACAACCGATACGGAGGGATGGTCCATGATCCGTCGCGCATTCACCCTGACGCTCAAGCCCGGCGCATTGGCGGAGTATCGCGAGCGCCACGACAAGATCTGGCCCGAGCTGGTCGCTGAGATCAAGGCCCAGGGCATCGCCGAGATGACGTCCTTCGAGGCGGACCCCGTGATCTTCTATTACTCCGAGATCCAGGACGAGGAGGCCTGGGACCGCCTGTGGGCGACTCCCCTGCATGACAAGTGGGGCGAGGGCTTCCAGCACCTCATGGCGATGAAGCCGGACGGCACACCGGACAGCGGTGAGCTGCGCGAGATCTTCCACCTGGAGACCGGCATCGGGCGGAGCTGACGCATGGGCGTGCTCGACGGACAGGTCGCGCTCGTGACGGGAGGCACCAGCGGTATCGGCCGGGGCATCACAGAGCGGTTGGGCGCGGAAGGTGCCGCGGTCTGCGTGGTCAGTCGCGATGCTGCTCGGTCCGAGACGGTCGCGCAGTCGATCCGTGATCAGAGTGGTCGCGCACTGGGATCAGCGGCGGACGTCCGCGACCCGCTCGCGATGCAGGATGTGGTGGCTGCCTGTATCGCAGCGCTGGGTGGTCTCGATATCGTGGTCGCCAACGCCGGCATCGGCATCATCGGCTCGGTGGCCGACTCCGACCCTGCTGACTGGCGCGCGATGATGGACATCAACTACCTGGGCACCGCCAACATCGCGCAGGCAGCGCTTCGGCCGATGCTCGCCCAGGGTCGCGGGGACATCGTGGCCATCGCCTCCGCGGGCGGTACGAAAGGCTATCCCGATTGGTCCGGCTACTGCGCGTCCAAATGGGCCGTCGTGGGATTCATGGAGTGTCTGGCACAGGAGGTCACGTCCCAGGGCATCCGGGTCAGCACCATCTGTCCCGGTGGCGTCGATACGCCCTTCTGGGACCACCTGAACCAGGACATCAACCGCAAGGGTTCGGAAGGTCGAGCCGGGCTCCTGCGACCGGCGGACATCGCGGAGACGGTCATGCTTCAATTGCGCCTGCCGCGAAATGTGCTGGTCAAGCGCACCCTGTTGTTCCCCACCAGCGAGTGGCACTGATCCCCGAGGAGGCACCAGCACAGGATGGATCCCAGCGCTACCAGGCTCGTCGGTCGCACCGGTGTCGCCGTCACCCAGCTCGGCCTCGGCGGTGCGTCGTATGGTGAGCTCTTCCACAAGGTCCCCGAACGCGACGCGTTCGACGCCATCCAGGCCGCCTGGGATGGCGGGATCCGGTACTTCGACACCGCCCCCTGGTACGGTCGTGGGCTCTCGGAGCTGCGGACCGGCGCCGGCCTTCGCGATCACCCACGCTCGGAGTACGTGCTGTCGACCAAGATCGGGCGCTGGCTCAAGGCGTCCCGGGACCCGGAGTACGACGGCGCGCCGTGGGTCGGCGGGACCCCCTTCGAGGTCATCTTCGACTACACCTATGACGGCATCATGCGCGCCTATGAGCAGAGCCAGCTCCGGCTCGGGCTTGCCCGATATGACCTTGCGGTCATCCATGACCTCGACCATGGCTATCACGGCGATGGCGCCAGGTTCGAGGGCTTCCGGACGCAGCTGGCGACGAGCGGCTGGCGCGCGGTCACGGAACTGCGAAGCGCCGGCCTCATCCGAGGGGTCGGTGCGGGCATCAACGAGCTGGGCATGATCCCCCGCTTCCTGGACATCGTCGACCTCGACTTCTTCCTCGTCGCGATGCCCTACACGCTCCTGCATCAGGAGGTCCTGGAGTCCGAGTTCCCGGCCTGCGTGGACCGGGGCATCGGGTTCATCATCGGTGCCCCGTACCAGTCCGGCATCCTGGCCACGGGCCCGCGGACGGGCGCGAACGCCGACTACGGTGCACCCTCGGACGAGGTCAACGCCATCGTCGGCCGCATCCAGGCCGTGTGCCAGCGTCACGATGTGCCGCTCGCGGCGGCGGCGCTCCAGTTCCCGCTCGGTCACCCGAGCGTGGCCGCGGTCATCCCGGGTGTCCGGTCGGCGGCGCACGTCCAGCGCAACATCGATGTCTTCCGCCAGCCGATCCCCGCGGCGCTGTGGGCAGAGTTGAAGCACGAGGGCCTGTTGCGCGACGACGCTCCGGTCCCTGGGTGACCGGACCCAACGAGGTCGTGTTCGAGCAGGCATCCGATGGCGATGCGGGCGAGATCCTCACGGTCCAGCGCGCCGCCTTCGTCCAGGAGGCGCAGCTCTACGGTGACCCGATGGTGCCGCCTCTGACGGAGAGCCTCGCGGATATCCGCCTCGCCATCGACACCTGTCATGTGATCATCGGTCGCCTGGGCCACCGTGCGGTCGCTGCCGGCCGGGTCCGGGTCCGGGTCCGGGTGGGGTTGGTCGGCAGGCTCTCGGTCGTGCCCGACCTCCAGGGGCTGGGCATCGGCCGGGCACTACTGGCCGCCGTCGAGGCGACATGCCGCGGGGACGTGGACAGTTGGGAGCTGTACACGGGCGCCCGGACGGAAGGCAACCTGCACCTGTATCACTCGGCCGGGTACGTGGACACCCACAGCGAGCACGTAGGTGGCGCCCTGGACTTCGTGCACATGCGCAAGCCCGTCGAGGTCAGGTCA
Source organism: Candidatus Limnocylindrales bacterium (assembly GCA_038259505.1). GTDB lineage: Bacteria > Chloroflexota > Limnocylindria > Limnocylindrales > CSP1-4 > JAFMJV01. The sequence goes on from JBBSOS010000124.1 coordinate 5,390, forward strand.
TGAGCCCCGCCAACCCGCTCGTCGCCGACTGGCGACTTCGCTCCTGGGTCGCGGAGGCCGAGGACGGCAGCGTCGTCCTGCCGCTCGGCGACCGACCCGTCGGGATCCTGGTCTACAGCCCCGATGGCACGATGATGACCACCATCGCCCCGCCAGACCGACCAGCGATCGAATCGCGCGACCCGCTGCGGGGTGGTCCGGACCAGGAACGACGGTCGGCCGCCGAGACGTTCATCGCCTACAGCGGCCGATACGCCTACGACGGCACGGACGTCATCCATACCGTCGAGATGAGCCTGTATCCCAACTGGGTGGGCACCCGGCAGGTCCGACACGTCCGCCTGTCGGCAGACGGCACGGTCCTGGAGCTGTCGACCGACCCGTCCATGATCGCGGGACGCACCGCTGTCCAACGTCTCACCTGGGAGCGGGACGTCCGATGAGGGACGAGCCGGACGAGCCCCTGACCGATGTTCGTGCCCTGGTCCGGGCGCACGAGCTGGCACTCGACTTCCTCGCATCCCTGCCCGACCGGCACGTCGGGACACATGTGGACGCCGCGACCCTGATGGCCGCGTTGGGTGGTCAACTGCCCGAGTCGGGGATGGACGCGGTGACGGTCGTGGAGGACCTGGTCCGGGCAGTCGATCCGGGCCTGGTCGGCTCCGCTGGACCCCGGTTCTTCGGGTTCGTCATCGGCGGCGGCGTGCCCGCGGCGCGCGCCATCGACTCGCTGGTGGGCACGTGGGACCAGAACGCCGCCCTCTACGCAGCGTCGCCGGCGGCGGCGGCCGTGGAGGCGGTGGCCGCGACCTGGATCCTCGATCTCCTGGGCCTGCCGTCGTCAGCGAGCGTGGGGTTCGTGACGGGTGCCCAGATGGCCAACTTCACCTGCCTCGCGGCGGCCCGTCACGCGGTGCTGCAGCGGGTCGGCTGGGATGTCGAGAGCGACGGTCTCATCGGTGCGCCGGCCATCAACGTGATCGTCAGCGCCGAGTCCCACGCCACCATCCTCGCGGCACTGCGCCTGGTCGGTCTCGGCAGCGGTCGGGCGATCGCGGTCCCAACGGACGACCAGGGCAGCATGCGCGGCGACGCGCTTCAAAACGTCCTCGACGGCCTGGCCGGCCCGACCATCGTGTGCGCCCAGGCAGGCAACGTCGACACCGGTGCGTTCGACGAACTGGCTGCCATCACCGCTGCGACGCGATCGGCCGGTGCATGGCTGCATGTCGATGGTGCCTTCGGTCTCTGGGCGGCAGCCGCGCTCGCCCGACGCCACCTGGTCGAGGGCCTCGAGCAGGCGGACTCGTGGGCGACCGATGCGCACAAGTGGCTGAATGTGCCCTACGACTCCGGGCTGGCCATCGTTGCCCACCCCGAGGCACATCACGGCTCGATGACCGTTCGTGGCGCCTACCTGGTCCAGGGCAGGGACGGCGAACGGGACAACCACGACTGGGTGCCCGAGTCGTCCCGTCGCGCTCGCGGCTTCGCGGTCTACGCCGCGCTTCGGAGCCTCGGCCGAAGTGGCGTGGCGGACCTCGTCGAGCGGACCTGCCAGCTCGCGGCCCGGATGGCCGATGCCCTGGGCGAGGAGCCCGGCATCGCGATCCTCAACGACGTCACGCTCAACCAGGTGCTGCTGCGGGTCGAGCCCCAGGATGGACGCGATGCCGACGCGGTGACGCGCGCAGCGATCGCCGCGGTCCAGGCCGAGGGCACCTGCTGGCTGGGTGGCACCCGATGGCACGGTCGCCAAGCCATGCGCATCTCGGTCTCCAACTGGTCGACGACGGAGTGCGACATCGACCGGTCCGCCGAGGCCATCGTGCGCG
>JBBSOS010000125.1:0-7215 GCA_038259505.1 Candidatus Limnocylindrales bacterium
GCTCGGCGATGGCGATGGCGATGGCGATGGGCTGGGGCTCGGCGATGGCGATGGCGATGGCGATGGGCTGGGGCTGGGGCTGGGGCTGGGGCTTGGCGACGGGCTCGGGCTCGGGCTTGGGCTTGGCGAAGGGCTCGGGCTGGGCGACGGCGATGGCGATGGCGACAAGTCGAGGGAAGGCGACGAACTCGTCGACGGCGACCCGCTCGGACTTGTGCTGGGCGAGGCCAGCACGATGCCACTCGTGGCGCCGGGGCCTCCATCGGCCTGGACAAGGGTGGCCAGACGGAGCACCGCGACCATGCTGAATGCACCCACCATCACCAGGACCAGGATGTTCAGGCTTGGCAGCAGCACCTTGGCGCCCGGCCGGTTCGAGACCCGGAGCACCTCTCGAACGACCAGCAGACCGAGCAGGACCAACGCCCACAGGATGCCGACCAGGAACACGCGGTCAGTGGACATCACCTCCACAGTAGCCGCCCTGTCACGCGGGCCGGATCGAGGCCGGACCGAGGCGCGGACATCGGTTGCCCGCGGACAACGACGAGCGGGTGGATGGGTTGACGCTCCACAACGCCACCATCATCCTCACCAGAACGGACCAGGGGTAGGGTGCTACCGGGCTATGCACCCCATGGCCCAAACGTACCTATCTCGGCACGACCAGATCTGGTGGACCCATGCTCGACACTCTTGATCTCGCCCGTCTCAGCGGACCCGATACCTCCACTGCGCCTGCCTCTGGCGTGCAGTCGCTGTACGTCGTCGGTGGGCGGCAGCGATCGCTGCGGCCCGTGCGAGCGCATTTCGGGGACTGGTACGAGTACGAGTCAGGCGTCGTGTTGCAGGTGGACACCGCGACTGGCGCCCTCCGACAGGTCGTCGACTATCAGACGCCCGCGGCGGATTGCCCGCCGGACGATCCGGCAATCCTGTTCAAGTCGGGCTCGCTCGTCGATGGCCTGCTGTACCTGACCACCCAGACCGAGGTCATGGTGTATCGGGTGCCCACGCTGGAACTCCAGACCCGGGTCTCGCTGCGCTCGTTCAACGACGTCCATCATGTCCGGCCCACCGCCTCCGGCACCATGCTGGTCGCAATCACCGGCCTGGACATGGTGGCGGAGGTCACCATGGGCGGCGAGGTGGTCCACGAGTGGAACGTGTGGCGGCCGGGGTCGCCCATCTGGGGCGATCGGTTCGATGCCGCGGTCGACTATCGCCGGGTGCCCACGACCAAACCGCACCTAGCGCACCCGAACCATGTGTTCATGATCGGTGACGAGCCGTGGGCGACCCGGTTCCAGCAGAAGGACGCCATCTCGCTCCGGGACCCCTCGCGACGGATCGACATCGGTCTCGAGCGCATCCACGACGGCATCGTGTACGGCGACAGGGTGATGTTCACCACAGTCGATGCCAAGGTGGTCATCGCGGACACCGACTCGCTGGCGGTGACCGAGGTCATCGATCTCCACGACATGCACGAGGCTGACCTGCTCCTCGGCTGGTGTCGTGGACTGATGCTCGATGGCGATCACCTCTGGGTCGGCTTCTCACGCATGCGGGCGACCCGGTTCCGGGACAACGTGGCCTTCCTGAAGAACGGCTTCCGGCACTCTCTGGGCACCCATGTCGCGTGCTACGACCTCCGGGCACGACGCTGCGTCGCCCAGATCGATACGGAGGCTGCCGGACTCAACGCGGTCTTTGGGGTCTATGCCGCGGACTGATCTGCCGTGGCCGAGGCGCCTCTTCGCCGCGCATCGGGCAAAGCCGTTTCGCCGAGTCGGGGGCACGGTCACGCCGGCACCCCGGAGCGTGTGCTCCCCCGGTGCGTCCGTTCGGCGTAGCCAGCGTGTGCTCGACTCCCTGGAGCGCTCTGTCGTACCCGGCCAGCGGGTGATCGGACCGGCGGCGCATCACCTGGATATCGATCAGGTCCCTTGCGTGGTCGTTCGGGTCCCCTACTCCGACATCTGACCCGCCGGGCGGGCAGAACATGCGCTCACCGGGTGGATGGCCAGGGAGCGGGGCCGTGAGGGCCCGATCTCTGGCCTCCACGGCCCGATCACCCGGTCAGCGGTGATCGGATCGACGGGACCGGACCGGCAACGGGCATCATCGGGCAGGGCCGACCGGCGGGCTACGTGTCCGGACGCTCTCCGGCGATGGTCCGCGGTGCGGGCGCGTGGGCGAGCTGGTCGGCCTGTCGACCGACAGACTGTGCAGCAGATCGACGAGCATCGCGTCGACCATGCCGTCAGCGTGCGTGGCAGTCGGCCCCTGGCGTCCCACGTGATGGGAGTATCGGCCAGGAAGTGGCCACCGGGCGCGCGGCAGGGAGTGTCCCGACCCGTGATGTCTCCCTCTTTGTCATCCGTTCCCATGGGATGGGAGATAGGACGACGGAGTGGTGCATCCGACCCTCGAAGACCGTCCGCCTGATCGATACTCCCACCGGATGGGAACCCGGGTCACCACGGACGACGGGAACCGCAGACCAGGCCGATGGAGACGTCAGGCCGATCCCCGCCTCAGCCGTCAGGTCGCGCGGACTCGCATCAAATGCACCAGCTGCGTTGGAATCACCACTAGCGCGACGACCGACTGGGCGACGAGCCATGCCACCGTGACGCCGGTGATCCCCATCGGACCGAGCAGGGTGCCAGCCAGGGCGAGGGTCAGGATGGCGACTCCCGCCTGGACCGCCAGGATGGACCGCGGCCGGGCCCTGATCCGCGCGGTGGCCAGGAACAGGGCATTGGCCGCGAAGGGCAGCAGGCCCAGGGCACCGATCCGGAGTGCCGCTGTCGCGTGCTCGCTGTAGGCGGCCCCGAAGATGTGGAGACCCCATTCGGCGAACACGACCACGCCGATGACCAACGGCACGAGCAGTCGGTAGAGGTGGACCGTCAGGCGCCTCACCTGGGGGCCCAGCAGGGCCTGGGTGTGGACCGACTCCACGGTCAGCGACGCTGCCATGTTCAGCGGTACCAGGGTCAGCGCCATGACGATGGTCCACGTGATGGCGAAGAAGGCGCCCGTCGTGGCCCCGACAGCCCCCACGACCAGGACCGGCAGCAGGGTCGAGGCACCGAGGGCGAACAAGGCTCCCACCGAATCGGCCGCCACGAAGGTCATCAGCGTCCGGCGATCCAGCACTGGCCGGCGCTGGCCGTGGGCGGCCATGTAGGCGGGCACCCAGCGCATGACCAGCACCGCCGTCACGAGGACGACGAGCAGGACGCAGGGCACGACCCAGGACACGACGATGCCCAGGGTCGGCAGTGCCACGACACCGGCCGTGACCACGAGGATCTTGGCCACGGAGTAGAAGCCGTTTTCGATGGGCACCCACCCCGTCCGTCGCAGCCCCGTGAGCACGCCGTCCTGGAGATTGAACAGGGACCAGCTGACGGTGCCCGCGACCATCAGCGACACGCCCAAGGGTGACGCGAGTTCGGTCACGGCGCCCCATGGCGCACCGACCACCGCACCCCCACCGAAGACGAGCAGCGCCGTCAGACCGCTGAGGATCGCGGCCACCAGGTACGCCCGATGCACCAGCCACGAGGCACGCGCGCCCGATTCCGGGAGCAACCGGAGCAGCGCGGGTCGCAGGTTGAGTTGCGCGGCGCCGCTCAGGAACAGGAGCATCGAGATGGCAGCTGAGCTCGCACCCATCACCGCGACCGGGTAGGCCCGCGCGCAGATACTCCAGTACACCAGGCCAAGCGCAGAGGTCAGGCCGTTGCTGACCATGAGCGCGTACGCATTCCGATAGACCGGGGTGCGGACATGTCCCATCGCCGATGCGAGGAAGGCGGGCGTGATCATGGTGCCGATCGCCCGAGCTCGAGATCGCGCACGAAGGCATCGACTTCCGACTCCTGGAGGCAGCGGAGCACCTTGGTCGACCAGGGGTCGAGCGCGGCCTCGACGGCCTCTGACACATCCGGGCCATCGGGCGCGCGGCCATCGCGGATCGCGCCTCCGAGCTCGCGCGTGTGCCGCAGGTAGTCACCGAGGCGTGCGAATCGCTCGCGACCTCGGCGGGTCCGCATCTCGTGGAGGCCACCAGCGAGGAAGCGGCGCACCATCCGTCCCGATGTCGCGGCAAGGGTCAGGTGGTCGAGCCAGACGATGACGTCCGCGCGGGCGAGCAGGGGATCGGTCCAGCCGAGGTGAAGCCCCTCGGTGATCCATTGATCTCCGGCAGCGATCGCTGCGACATCCCGGTCCCGGACGTCCGTGGCTCGGATGGGTCCGTTGCCACCACCCTCACGAGCGATGAGGTCGAGTCCATGGAGCGGCGCGCCGGTGATGCCCTGCAGCCGCCGCGCGAGCGTGCTCTTGCCACTCCCCTGCCGTCCCGTCACGTGGATCCGTCGGGGCGTCATGTCAGGCGGCGTCCAGGGCGCGTTCGTAGAGATCAACGAACCGTCGACCGACCTCGGGCGGCGTCAGGTGCTCGACGCTGGCCCTGCCACCCTCCCCCAGACGGTGTCGCAGCGCAGCATCGCCAGCCAGGAGGTCCATGGCGCGGCTGAGCGCTGGGACATCGGCCGGAGGCACGAGCAGGCCGGTCGCTCCATCGAGGATCATGTCCGGGATGCCCCCGACAGCCGAGCCGATGACGGCCCGACCCAGGGTCATCGGCTCGCGCACCACCCCCGGCAACGGATCGGGCCAGATCGAGGGCACCACCCCGAACAGGCACCGCTGCCACGCCGCCATCACCAACCGATGGGGGACGTCCGACAGGACGGTCACGCCGTCAGGGAACGAGTCGGGCGTGGAGGTCGACCGGGTGCCGATGACCACGAGCGGTGGCCTGGGGCCAGCGCCGCACAGACGACCCGAGCGCGCCCACGCGGCGAGCAACACCCCAAGACCCTTGTGCGTCGAGAGCGCGCCCACAAACAGGATGAAGGGCTCGCGCGGCAGGTCGCTGAGCCAACGTTCATCGGCCGCATCCAGGCTGGTCATGTCGGTGGCGCCGGGCACGATGTCGTCGATGCGCTCGAGGACTGGTCGCCACGTGGGGTCGCTGTGGATCAGGTCCCGCTCCACCGTGTGCTGCACGAAGCTGCTGACGCTGTGGATCGCGACGACCGTCCGTCGCAGCAACGGGCGGCCGCTGCGCACGCCGGCCACCGCGATGAGCGCCCGGGCGGCACCGTACCGCCGACCCGCACAGTCGAGACAACGACCCAGGCTGGGTCCGTCACACAGGGCGCGGCCCCGGCGCAGCAGCTCGCGAGTGGCGCAGGCATGCCCGTAGTCCCGCACCGACAACACCATGGGTGCCGCATGGTCGGCGACCGCCACCGACGTGGAGTAGGCGATCCAGCCACTGGCATGGACGATGTCCGGGGACCAGTCGGTGATCAACCGTCGAAGACCGACCGTCAACACCGGATCGGGCGCAGGTGGCAGGAATCGGCGACCACCCGCTGGCGCGGGGAAGTGGCCCGCAGCGCTGGCCAGGCGCGTGACCGGGACCGCGTCGATGGCCTGCGTCGCGGCCAGACCCGGATGAGCGGTCGTGGCCACTCGGACCTCGTGGCCGAGTCCCATGAGGGCGGACGCCAGCAGGCCGACCTGCCGTTCGGCGCCACCGATGAACGGGTGGTAGAAGTCGCTCGTGAGCAGCACCCTCACGGTCCGGGCACTCCGCGCAACGACAGTCGGACGGACCGGTACGCATCGCTGTCGGCGGCATCGTCTGCACGCCACAACCCCACGTCCACCTGTCGCAGGAAGGCACCAGCGGCGGGCAGTGGGATGGTCACGTTCGTGGCTGCCCCGTTCGCGAGCACGATGGGTCCAGGGTCCGCCACGGGCACACCATCGACGGTGGCGACCAGGCGGTAGGTCTCGGGCCGTCCCTCGGCATTCGCGATCCGCAGGGACACGGCACGGCCGCCATCCGCTGGCTCGATGGCCAGCGCGGTCCAGGACGGCTGCGGCTGCGCGACGACCCCTGCGCGCGCCACGACGAGGGCCAGCACAGCGACCAGGCCCGCGCCCATCAGCAACGTCAGCTGGGACGTGGATGCTTCGCCGAGCGCGGCCAGGCCGATCCGTGGCCCGACCGGCGGCACCGCCATCGAGCTGGTCGTTCCGCGACGTCCGCGTATCCACGCGACCCCGCACGCCACGAGCGAGATATCGGCGAGCAACGCACCCCAGGCAGCCGGCGTGAGCCCGGGACGCAGGAGATGGAGCAGGAAGCCGCACATCACCAGCAGCGACAGCTGCATCCCGACGACGAGTGTGAGGCGCTCCCCACGACCAAACGCATGCCCTGGGAACAGTGCCCGGGTCAGCGCCAGTCCCGGTACCCCGAGCGCCAGCGCGGCACCAGCGAGCGCCACGATCGCGCCAGGCACACCGGGGCGACCGAGGACCAGTCCTGCTGCAAGCGCAGCGCCAGCGACGGCAATCAGGCCGAACGTCTCGGTTCGCGGCGGTGACTCGGGCAGGCGCGACGTGTGCAAGCGTGATGTCAGGGTCATTCCACACGACCGGTCAGGCGTCGGACGTCCACGATCTCCACGTCACCGTTGTCGTAGATCCGATCGGAACCCGGCAACGACCGCCATTTGTCGAGGGCCGCCGCGGACATCGGTTCTGTCCATGGGCCCTGGGTCGATCGCTCCCCCCGTTCCACGTACACGCCGACGTACGGCACGGACGTCGGCAGCCGGTGGTCGGCGATGACGTACTCGACGCCGGCTCGTGTCAGCAGGTCCTGGTCCTCGCGCGTGAGCGTGGGATCGAAGTAGGCCGACCGGAGGTTGACCCTGTCCCCGGCCGACGAGATGGGGTGCTGACGTCCATATGTGGCCAGCAGCGTACGGTCGGTCCGGTCAGCCACGAAGCGGCGCCCTGGGCCCAGGGCGCCGAGCGTCCACGTCGCAGCGTCGATGCCCCCTGGGCTGACCGATCGCGGGTCGGCCGACACGAGATACGGCCCGGGCAGGCGTGCCCAGGGGGCGATGCCCAGCACCGCGCCACCCATGAACAGCACCACGAGTCCGGTCATCACCAGCGCGACCCCGAGCCGTGAGGCCCCTCGTGAGGCCGGCGGGCCGACGAAGCGCAGTCGTGCGGCGAACCAGGCGATGATGCCCGAACGCCAGCCTTCCGGGGGGGCGTGCTCGCCGAGCGTGTCCACGACCGCGAGCGCGCCGATGCCCGCGA
>JBBSOS010000126.1:0-7205 GCA_038259505.1 Candidatus Limnocylindrales bacterium
CCTCGGTTGCCTCGAGCGCAGACTCCCGCCGTTCGTCCGGCACCTGCAGCGAGCCCCGGAACATGACGACCATGGTCACCACGAACGCACCGAAGATGAGCACCACGACCGGCCCCAGGTTGACCAGGAAATCGGTGAAGTCGAGACCGGCCGCGGAGCCGATGAGGATGTTGGGTGGATCACCGATGAGGGTCGCGGTGCCGCCGATGTTCGACGCCAGGATCTGGCTGATGAGGTAGGGCATCGGGGACACGCCCAGGCGCCGGGCGACGGACAGGGTCACCGGAGTCATGAGCAGCACCGTGGTCACGTTGTCCAGGAAGGCCGATAGCCCGGCGGTGACGATGCACAGGATGATCAGGAGTCGGAGCGGGTCTCCGCCCGAGAGTCGGACCGAACGGACGGCGAGCCACTGGAAGAAGCCCGTCCTGCCCAGGGCGCTGGCGAGGACCATCATCCCGGCCAGCAGGAAGATGACGTTGAAGTCGATGGCCGCGAAGGCCTCCTCCTGGTCGATCACCCCGAGGACCACGAGCAGCAGCCCCGCGAACAGGGCCACGAGCGTCCGGTCGAGGCGCTCCGACGCGATCAGCGCGTATGCGATGAGGAAGATGCCGCCGGCGATCCAGGCGTCCATCAGGCCGACCTGACCCGGCAGTTGCCGGGGATGATGATCTCAGGCGCGAGTCGGAATGCGTCTATCCCGGGCCTCGTCGCCGGCCGCAGCCACCGGCAACGCGGGCCGCAGGGCGGTCGCGTCCATCAACTCCAGAGTGTGCATGAGCGACGGATGGTAGCAGGAGCGATCTCGCGGCAATCGCGAGCCACGCGGCCATCGCGCGCCACGTGGCTGCCGCCTGTCGGCATGGCGGACCGACGGCACGACGCTCGGGTCGCCGAGCCGATGTACGCTGCCGCCATGATCACCGTCCCGGAGACCGCACACGGGATGCGCAACCCTCCGGTCCGCCACGGCCTCGTGGCGGTGCTTGGCCAAGTCCTCGCCCTCGCCCTCGTGCTCCCTGCCATCGTCGTAGCCCAGTCGAATCCCCCGGTGCGCGACTTCGCCGACATCCAGTCGGGGGAGGTGGCCATCGTGCTCGATCCAGGCGGCACGCTGGCCACGGTCGAGGTCACCACGTCCATGGACGCTGCCTGCGCGGTCGTGTTCGGCGAGGATCCTTCCTTCGGGCGTCTGGCCACCGACCCCACGATGGCCGGAAGCGGTCACCGGGATCATAACGTGCCACTCGGCGGTCTCGCGCCTGACACCGCGTATGTCCTCCGCCTCCAGGGGAGTGGCCTCGACGGCAACCTGTACCGGAGCCGGATCTATCGATTCCGGACGCCAGCCGTGTCGACCACCGCCCCCGCCGATCTCGCCATCGGCGCCCGTGTCGTGGACGTCAGTTCGGAGTTCTCCACGGCGTATGCGGCGACCAACGCCGTGGATGGGGACCTCTCGACCGAGTGGTCTTCGTTGGGCGACGGCGACGACGCCTTCATCACCATCGATCTGGGGCATGTCGCAGATGTCACATCCGTCGCGTTCCGCACCCGCCAGATGGGCGACGGGACGGCCATCACCGATACCTTCTCGGTTACGGTCGATGGCCAGGAATACGGTCCGTTCCCTGCCGGCACCGAGCCGGTCCCGGTGCTGCTCAGCGGCCAGATCCTTCGCTTCGATGTGGACACGTCCACCGGGGGCAACACCGGCGCCATCGAGATCCAGGTCTACGGTGCGCCCGCAGCCGACGCATCGCCATGACAGGCGAGGCGACCGATGTATTCCCGGACTTCCGGCTCGATGGCCGGGTCGCCCTCGTCACTGGGGCCGCCAGGGGACTGGGTCACGACATCGCATTGGCCCTGGCGCATGCCGGCGCCGATGTGGTCCTCGGACTGCGGGATGCCGCTGACGCGGGGGACCTGGAGCGTCGCATCGAGACCATGGGCCGGCGCGTCATCCGGGTGCAGATGGACGTGCTCGACCGGACCCAGGTGGACAGCGCTCTGGACACGGTCCTTGCGTCCCTCGGGCGCATCGACATCCTCGTGAACAACGCCGGCCTGGGTCCTCCCGAGACACCCGCCGAGTCGGTGTCGGAGGCCGATTTCGACCTCACCTTCGACCTCAACGTCAAGGGTCTCTTCTTTGTCAGCCAGGCGGCCGGGCGCCGGATGATCGCCCAGGGCTCCGGACGTATCGTCAACCTGAGCTCGCAGGCGGGCTTCGTTGCCCTCCCGGGCGAGGCGGTCTATTGCGCCTCGAAGGCTGCGGTCGCACACCTGACGAAGTGCCTCGCGGTCGAATGGGGCCGGCACGGCATCACGGTGAACGCTGTTGCGCCGACCTTCATCCGGACCCCGGGCACTGCCGCGGCGCTCGCTGACCCGGCGTTCGCCGCGGAGGTCCGGGAACGGATCGCGGGGCTGCACCGTGTGGGAGAGCCGGTCGATGTCGCGGGCGCCGTTGTGTTCCTGAGTTCGCCAGCAGCATCGTTGATCACGGGTACGACGTTGATGGTCGACGGAGGCTGGACCGCCCGGTAGGTCGACCGAGTGTCAGCTTCGGTCCGCGTGGCGCGGGCCGACAGCGTGTGGCGGCTCGAGCGCCTGCGCTTCCACCGGCTCGGTCATGTCGCGGCTGATCCGTCGGGCTGCCCACGCGGCAGCATTGGCGAGGATGCGCGCGATGCCGGGGTCGTGATAGGTCGGATGGGTCTCGTGTCCGGGCTGGACGTACACGACTCGACCGAAGCCCCGGTTCCAGGCGCACACACTCCTGAATACCTCGCCTCCCGGGAACCAGCCGATCATGAGCAGCTCGTCAGGGTCGGGGATGTCGAAGCGCTCGCCGTACATCTCCTCCTCGGCCAGCTCGACGTGATCGGGGACGCCGGCCATCAGCGGGTGATCGGGACGCAGGTTCCAGAGTCGCTCATGTTCCCCGGATTCGCGCCACCTGAGGCTGCAGGACGTGCCCATCAGTCGCCGGAACGGCTTCGAGAAGTGCGCTGAGTGGAGTGCGACCAGTCCCATGCCGCCCAGCACCGCGTGCTGGACCCGATCCACGACCGCCTCGCTGACGCGGTCATGCGCCAGGTGGCCCCACCAGAACAGGACGTCGGTCGCGTCGAGCACACCTGGCGGCAGGCCGTGCTCCGGGTCGTCCAGGGTCGCTGTCCGGATGTCGAAGTCACCCAGTGGCGCGATGACGCGTGCGATGGCGCCGTGGATCCCATCGGGGTAGATGGCGCCGACCCACGCGTCGGTCCGCTCATGGACGTGCTCATTCCAGATGGTGACGCTGATGCGCTGCATGCACGAGGACGATACCGGGATCCCGCGATCCGGGGACGCGTCAGGCAACCCTCAGGTTGGTTCCGGTCCCGAGCTGCCACGGCGTCGCACCGGCGGCAGTCGGCCAGCGACGACGCCGATGATCAGCGCCACCACCACCACCGCACAGGCCAGCGCCATCCACACGGCCGCTGGCGCAGACTGCTGGACCGCGATACCCGCATACGCCCACACGATGACGGCGCCGAACGCGACATCACGCTCCCGGACGAGCATGGCGGCCGTGATGAGCAGGCCGACCGCGAGCACGATGATGGCCCAGACGTCCTCCGTCAGTGGGGCGCCTCGGTAGCCCGAGCGGTACAGCATCTGGGAGATGTTGGCGATGGTCGCGACCGTGATCCAGCCGAGATAGACCGAGAATGGCAGCACCACGACCCAGCCGAACCATCCCGGTGCTGCGGCCGCGACCGGCTCCCGCAAGCGACGATGGATGACGATAAGGGTGCCCAGCAGGGCCAGCATCACCGGCACCGTCAGTTCGAACACCTGGTACTGCCATAGCAGGACCCAGATCGCGTTCAGAACGCCGCTCAACGCAGGCAGGTAGCCCAGGCGTTGCAGTCTCGCATCATGGCGGTTGGCCGGCAGCGCCTGCGCGACCGTGAACGCGAGGAGCAGCAGGTAGATCACGCTCCAGATGCCAAACACGTAGTTCGCGGGTGTCACGAGCACCGGGAACCGGTCGGACAGTTGCGCGGTGGTCACGCCCCCGAGCGGGATGGCGACGGCCGCTCCATTGACGATGACGGTCCCGGCATACGCCACGACCGTCACCAGCTGCCGTTGCAGATCGCGTTCCATGCAGCCCTCCGATGAAGGCGCCCCCCGACATCATGGCACGAGCGCCAGCCAGTAGGTCAGGGATCCGCCGGGTCGAGATCGTCCAGCGCGTATGCGATGGCGGACCGTGTGTCCATCGCAGCCCCTTCGGCGACGGCAGCGGCAGTGTCCGGATCGGTCACCAACGATGCCGGGTCGTACGCGTACAGTGTCCAGTTGATGCGGTTCAGGCCGGTGCCCGTGGTGCGTTCGAGTGCCGCAATGCAACCGCACCCGCGATCCGGGCCGCCCGCAGCCGGTCGCCGACCAGCAGCCGGTCGCCGACCCGCAGCGCCAGGGCGGCGAGCGCATCGAGGACCAGGGTGTATCCCGATACATCACCAGTGTCCAGGAACCGCCGGAGCGCCTCCGCGAAGCCGCCAGTACCGCCCTGCTGCTCCAGTCGGGTCGAGCCCTCGGGGTCCGTGAACAGGAACGTTGTGGTGGTGCGGCCCGGCATCAGCCGATGCTGCGCCACGCTCGCGGGCGCGTCAACTCGCTGGCGATACGCTCCGGGCTGGATCACCCAGACCCTCGACGCCCCCGAACAGGCGCCGCTCGATGGCTGGTCTCGTGAGCGCGACAGACGCGGTGAGGATGGCGAAGCTGCCCCACCAGATCACCGGCATCGCGAGCAGCACCCCGATGGGCAGCGCCCATCGTCGGTCACCTCGGGCAGCCCAGGCGATGACCAGGACCGCGAACGGCACCCGGACCAGGAGCGGGATGGGCACCGATCCGGACACCGTGCTGGAGTCGACGCTTGTGGCCAGCAGCTCGATCCAGTGCCGCCACAGGTCGAGCGCGACGGCCAGGGATGCCAGCACGACGACGCCCGTGACCACGGTCACCTCCACCAGCGCCCGCCACTCCTGCCGGACCGCGAACCACAGCATGCCCAGGGCAGGGGTCACCTTGGTCAGCACGGCGAACGCCCAGACGCCCGGCCGGCGGAACCCGATGACGATCATCGCCGCGAGCAGGATGGTGATGTTGCCGCCCCACAGCTCAGGGAACGTGAGCACGATGAGCGGCGCGAACAGAAACGGCCCCGACAGCCATCGAAGGACGAGCAGCAGGCCGGTCGTCCAGATGCCCAGGAACGCAGGCCAGGGCAGGACACGGATCGGCGTCAGCAGCTCCAGGAACGCGGGCGAGTACAGGTAGGCACTCTCGTGGCCCACGGAGCCGGGGGCGTACGGTGCCCCGATGGGCACCGCCCAGTAGGCGCGGGCATCCTGGCCCGGACCGTAGCTGTCGGGCAGGAACGGATCGGCCGTCACCGTCATGACCACGACCAGGCCCACCGCGAGCACGATGCCGGCCACGACCAGCATCCGGCGCAGCCGCGCCATGCCCAGGGGACCCACGATGGGTCAGCGCTCCCCGGCGGCGCCCAACGACTGACCCAACAGCAGCGGGTGACCCAGGAGCCCGGTATAGCGCGGCCGGTACCGCTCGGTGTTGTACATCACGTCGAGGTCCACGTGGCGTGCCCCGAGAGCCGGATCGGGCAGCGGGGAATGAGCGTACTTGCCGTCCCGGATGGACGTCATGCGGCCGCTCACGCCGTCCGCGATGAGGTCCATGGCCACGTTCGCGAAGGTGAACGCGACCATCGTGTCGACGGCGTCGGGTTCACCGGAGCGGAGGTCATACGTGAGCTCCGAGAACACGCTCTCGATACCCGAGCGGCGCTTGATCTCGGCGGCCAGGGTCTCCGCGATGTTCGCCTTGTGCCGATGCCCGAATGCGTCGGCCTCGCCGACCTCCTCGAGAGTGCCACCCGTCCAGATCGCGCCCTCGGCGGCGATGACGAAGGCATAGTGGCTGGGGTTGCTTCGGTGGTCCTCTGCCAGGACCGAGACAAGATGGTCCAGGTCGAAGGGCGATTCGGGGATCAGGCAGCGTCCTGTCGTCACGTACGCGGTATACAGCGCGGTGAAGCCGCAGTCGCGCCCGAAGATCCGGAACACGCCGATCCGCTCATGCGAGCCGAGCGTGGTGCGCTGGCGATTGATGAGCTCCTTGGCGCGTGTGATGGCCGTCGAGAAGCCGATGCAGTACTCGGTGCCCTGGACGTCGTTGTCCATGGTCTTGGGGATGGCCACGAGCCGGACTCCATGGTCGGCGAGCGTCTGGGAGAAGCTGAGCGTGTCGTCGCCGCCGATGGGTACCAGGTAGTCGATGCCCAGGCGCTCGATGTTCTCGAGCACGATGGGGGTCAGGTCCCAGGTGACGCCGTCGTCGGTCATCTGGTCCAGACGTTCCTCCGGGACGTGATCGGGGAGGGACGCGCGAGGCATCCTGCGGGGGTTGGTGCGCGACGTGTGCAGCATCGTGCCACCGGTGCGGTCGATCGCCCGGGTGTTCACCCGGTCCAGGGGCATCACATAGCGGTCGTCCGGCTCGGCACCCGGGCGCTGATGGGTCATGCCCTCCCAGCCACGTCGGATCCCGATGACCTCGTAGCCCAGTTCACTCGCCCGATAGGTCACGCTCTTGATGACGCCGTTGAGGCCGGGGACGTCGCCGCCACCGGTCAGGATGCCGATGCGTCTGGTTCGGGCCATGCTGATCCCCTTGGGATGGTGGTGGTATCGGGTCGCTCCGGCGGCCGCGGGAGGCGGCGCCGATGGTAGCGCGACCCGCGGAAGCGTGATCGGCGACGCGCTCGACGGTCACCGACCGGGCCGTCGACATGTAGCATCGGTCCGTGAACTACGAGCTGTACATGGGTGCGGCGCTGGCGGAGGCTGCCGCCGCAGCCGCCACTGGCGAGCGCGCCGATGGCGCGGTCGCGGTCGTCGATGAGGCGATGGTCGCGCGGGGACGACCCGCCGTGCGATCCCTCGGCGACCCGACGGCGCATGCCGTCGTTCAGGTGGTCCGCGAGGCTGCCCGACGACTTGGCAGGCCGGGTCTCGCGGGCGTCACGGTCTTCTGCGTCGTGGAACCATGCACGATGTGCGTCGGGGCGCTCCTGGAGTCGGACGCGGACGGCGTCGTCTTCGCCC
>JBBSOS010000127.1:0-7201 GCA_038259505.1 Candidatus Limnocylindrales bacterium
AGCCCCAGCAGGATGCGCAGCTCGGACTGGTTGGGCGTCAGGATATCGACATCGGCGAGCGCCTCTCGAGGCAGTGTCCGCGCCGGTGCCGGGTTGAGGATCGCCGGCACGCCTGCGGCCCGGGCCAGGCGCAAACCGGCGAGCGCGCACTCGACCGGTACCTCGAACTGGGTGAGGAACGCTCCGCTGGTCGCGATCCGGGCGCTCGCACGTTCCACGTCGACCACGGTCAGCTCATGGTTGGCGCCCATGTCCAGGATGATGCAGTTCTGGCCCGACGCGTCCAGGACGATGAAGCCCACGCCCGTGTTGCGATCCGATCGCACGATGTGGCTCGTGCCCACCAGTTCCCGCTCGAACATCTCGAGCGCCTCGTCACCGAACGCGTCACGCCCGAGGCAGCTGATAAGCTCCACGTCGGCGCCCAGCCGGGCCGCCTGGATCGCCTGGTTGCTGCCCTTGCCACCGGGACCCATATCGAAGTCGGTGCCGTGGCGGGTCTCGCCGCCGACCGGGAACCGGTCGGTGCGCAGCGTCATGCCCACTGCGTAGCTGCCGACCACCGTGACGCGCGGTTGCTCCGAGGTACCCACCATCAGTAGCTCCGCGCGCCACGCTCGTGGCGCACGATCGCGACCCCCGCGCTGGAGCCACACAGGCCGGCCCCCGCATCGAGTAGGGACACCACCTGTTCCCAGGTCGTGATGCCACCCGACGCCTTGACGCCCACGCCGGGCGGGACCCGCTCACGAAGGAATCGGATGGATGTCGGGTTGGCGGTCTCGACGGCGCCCGAGCTCGCGTTCTTGACCCACGCGACGCCGGCTTCGACCGAGAGTGCCACGGCTCGCTCCTGCTGGTCCGGTGTCAGCATCGGCAGCTCCAGCATCACCTTCACAGCAGCCGGTCGTGCCGCCTGCACGACCGCAGCGATGTCATCCCGGAACTGGCGCTCCATGCCGCTCCGCAGCCAGCCGATGTTGACCAGCATGTCGATCTCATGGGCGCCCGCTTCCACGAGGGCCCGTGCCTCGGCGGCCTTGCCCGCGGTGGTCATCTGGTTGAGCGGGAAGTCGATGGCCGACGCGAGCTTCACCCGGCTGCCGGCCAGGACCGCGCGCGCTTCTGGGAGCCAGTTGCCGGCCACCATCGCGGCGTCGAAGCCATATTCCAGGCATGCACGACAGTGCTCGACGAGCTGCTCGCGTGTGGTACCCGTCGCGATGAGCGTGTGCTGGATGCGTGCTGCGACCGTTTCGGGGGTCCAGGCGCTCGGCGGCGGTGTCGTGATCATCGTGGTGCGTCCCTGCGCTCGTGATGCATGTCGGGCCCGACCGAGCCGCGAAACCAGATGATGGCCCATCCGGCACGGGTCGCGTCGGTCGGCGCCCACCCTGGGGGCAGGTCAGCGGGACGGCGCGGTGCCTCGAGCCGCCGTCGCACCGCGCTCGTCCCGATGCTCCCAGACCGACACGACCGCCTCGGATCGGCCCATGCCCAGCCACGCGACGAGCGCGCCGACGATGGTGACGGCACCGATGATGGCGATGGAACTCGCGAGGCCCGAGGCATACGCGGCGCTGAACTCGGCCGCAACGCCGGAGGCCAGGTCGTCGACGATCTGGCCGAACGTCGAGGTGCCCACAGCCTCCAGGTACCTCGCGAAGTCGGCCAGCGTCGCGCTCTGTTGGTCAGCGGGGGCGGATGCGACCCGGACACTGATGTCCTGGGTCGCGAAGACGCTCACGAGCGTGGTCACGACCGCGACGCCCAACTGGCTGCCGACGAGCAGCGACGTCTGGTTGAGCGCGGCCGCGGTCCCCGGCAGTCGGCGGGGCACGCTCGCGAAGATGATGGCCGTCCGGACGGTCGTCGCGATGACGAACCCGGCGCCGATGGCGACGAAGGGCACGATGAAGTAGAAGTAAGGTGTCGACGGCTGGACGAGCGCGAACGCGAGATCGCCGATGCCGAGGGCGAGCATGCCCCCCGCGATGAGGGTGCGCGGACGATAGCGGCGGAGCAGGATGCCCGCCACCGGACCCGCGACCAGCAGTGCGATCACGAACGGTGCGATGGCGATGGTCGCGGCGAGTGACCCCCACCCCTGGACGACCTGGAAGAACACGGGAGCCTCCAGGGATGGCGCGATCTGGGCGAATGCCACCACGACACCCGCGAACAGGGCGACCGTCACAGGTCGCAGGTCGATGGCCAGTGACGGATCGATCCGGTCACGCACCCGGCGCTGCCAGGCGAGGAACCCGACGATGACGCCGAGGCCGCCCACGAACAGCACGACGCGGATCGGGCTGACCTGGCCGCCCTGCAGGCCCACCACCGCGGTCGTCATGGACAGCAGCCCGAACGCCCACAGGCCGTGACCGACCACGAACTCGGCACGCGCGGCTCCACCAGCTTGCGCGGACCTGGCGCGCCGGGCCACTGGGACGGCGACGACGGCCACCAGGGCCACGAGCAGGAACGACGGCCAGGTGCCGACGGTCCGTTGCACCGCGCTCAGCAACGCTGGCGCGATGGCACTCGACAGGCCCAGCATCGCGTAGGCGACGCCGAGCGCCGTCGCGCGCGTCGCACCCGTGTATGCCACCGCCACGGTCGCGATGGCAGTCGGGATGACCAGGCCGATGGCGGCCGAGGAGACGACGCGAGCGGTGATGAACAGGGGTCCGGCGCTCCACAGCACAGCCATACACGACCCCACCACGAGCCCCACGAGCCCGACCAGGAGCACCCGCCGGGACCCCACGATGTCGCCCGCCGCTCCACCCACGAGATAGAAGCCGGCCTGGATCACGACCGTCAGCAGGTACAGGCTCTCGAGCGCCGGTCGTTCCCGGATGGCCAGCTGCATGCTCGCCGTCCCGGGGCCAAAGACCTTGGGGTCGAGGCCGGCCACGAACAGGGCGATGGAGCCCGCGACGAGGGCCATCAGCGCTCCCGGCTCGCGGCCAAGATCCGTCACGAACGAGGGCACCGTGACCGGTCCGATCCGCGTCGGGGGCCCGAGATCCTCGCTGGGGCCGTCCGTCGGCACGTCGCTCACCCGGTCAGCATACGGTCGCGGTGACCGAGGCCTCAGGAGGCGGCGACGTCTCCGTACGCGCCGCCGACCGCGGCATCGATCGGGTCCCGACCCGGAAAGAGCACCGCGATGTCGTCGGTGGTGACCCGGATGATGTCGGCACGCGCCGCGATGCGCTCCATCCGGTCGCGCCAGATGTCCAGGTCCGGGATCGCCAACGGACGCGCGTTGGGGTCGAGCATCAGCAGCGTCCGATCCGACATGTGATCCGCCATCGTGGCGAGGCTGGACGCGCTCGGCTCGAAGACGAGGCCCAGGGTGCCAGGTGGACCGCCCACGGCTCCGGATCCAGCGCGGCGAGCGCATCCGATACCCCCAACCCGGGGGCGGCGGTGCCGTCGACATAGAAGCGATAGTGCGCAGCACTCCCCGGATCGAGCTCCGCGAGCGCGAGCGTCGTCGGTGCCGCGGTCCGAACGATGAGTCGCTCGTCGACCCCGGCTTCGACCAGACCCTGGCGCAACCGGGAGCCGAAGTGGTCATCGGAGATGGTGCCAAGGAAGGCGACCTGGCCGCCGAGCCGTCCGATCGTCCGGGCCGTGGTGTAGGGACCGCCACCAAGCGCGGAGCGAACTGATGCGTCGCCCTCGACGATGAGGTCGACCAGCGCCTCACCTGCGACCACGATCTGACGCGTCACGCGTCGGTCACGCGGCCGCCACACCGTGGACAACGAAGCCGCCGGCGATGGCGGCCGTACCCAACTCCTGGTCGTGGGTCATGAAGGCGAGCCCCGGGAGCTGGTCGCGGACCGCACCCATCGGTCAAGCCGCCATCCATCGACTTGGATCGGATCTCAGACCTCCGCGAGCGTGACACCTGCCGCGCGAGCGTCCTCAGCGTATCGCTCGAGCACCTCGTCCGAGGTCGCGGTCGACTGGAGCAGCTCCATGACGCGCGATACCCCGAGCTCCCGGAAGCGGCCCAGCTCGTCGACGCGCGACTGTCCCGGCCGGCGCCACCAGAGATGGACGCTGATGCGCAGACTGTCGGGGTCGCGGCCGATCTCCTCGCAGCGCGACCTGATCACGGGCAGCGCTGCGGTGAGCTCCTCGGCCGACATGCCGTCCAGGTTGAGTTCGTCCGCGTGCTTCGCAGCAAGGCGCCAGGTGACTTCCGGCCCGTTGCCGCCGACCATGATGGGCACCCGCGGCTGCTGGATGGGCTTGGGCACGTTGATGGCGTCGGCCACGGACGCATGGGTGCCCTCGTACGTCGCGTGATCGGCCGGCCCACCCGCCAGCATCCGGGTGATGACCTCGAGATGGTCGCCGAGGATGGCCAGGCGCTCGCGCGTCTCGGGGAAGCCGTAGCCATAGGCAAGCCATTCGTCCTGCTTCCAGCCAGCGCCGATGCCGAGCTCCATCCGGCCACCGCTGATGACGTCCATGGTGGAGATCATCTTGGCCGTCAGGGCAGGGTTGCGGAACGGCGAGCAGATGACGATATGTCCGAGCCTGACCCGGGTCGTCAGCGCTGCCAGGGCAGCCAGGCTGGTGAACGATTCGAACGTGAGCTCGTTCGTCGGCCGCGGGACGGTATGGAAATGATCGAACAGCCAGATGGACTCAAAGCCCAGCCGGTCCGCCTGCTGGGCGACGGTCACGGTCCGCGCCCACGCCGTCGAGGCGTCCCATCCGTCGTACTCGCCTGTCCATCCCTGGGGCACGATGATGCCTGCCTGCATAGCCACACTCCTCACCTGATGTTTCGCGTCTGTTTGAGGGTAGCCGGAACGGGGTCGCATCTCCCGGATTGACGCAACGGGGTGGCGACGCGACCATGGGCGTCCCGCTGCACTGGAGGATCCATCCTGCGCGCCACCTGTTTCCTGTTCGCCACCCTGACTGCGGTCGTGGCCGGGGCGGTCCCGGTCGCGACGGTCGCCCAGGACGGCGCGCCGACCACGGTCACCATCGCACCGGTGGGCGACCAGGGCATCGGTGGGTTGGCGATCCTGTCGCCGCGTGACGTGGGCACGGCTGCAAACGTGCTCGCGGTCGGTGCGCCAGCGGGCACCACCGTCGTCATCCACGCCGGTACCTGCGACGCCATCGATCCGGCCCCGGTCGGCCTGCTGGGCGACCTCGGCACCGCGGGCCAGATATCGACGGTCATCCCGATCGCCCTGTCCGGCATCGCTGATGGTGCCCACGTCATCGCGTTCCACGAGGGCCTCGACCTGTCCACCGCGGTCGGATGTGGGCCGATCCTGCTCGGCGCGAGCCGGCCTTCCGGTGCTCCGGGGCATAGTCCGGGACCCATGGCCTCCTCGGCCGTCGCGAGCTTCGGGAGCACGACCTTCGGCTTCCGCATCGACTGGGCAGCACCCTGGACTCGGTTGGACCTGCAGTCGATCCCGGAGATCGACGCGGTGCGATT
This sequence comes from Candidatus Limnocylindrales bacterium, assembly GCA_038259505.1. Taxonomy (GTDB): domain Bacteria; phylum Chloroflexota; class Limnocylindria; order Limnocylindrales; family CSP1-4; genus JAFMJV01. The sequence continues at coordinate 5,489 of JBBSOS010000127.1, forward strand.
GGGCGATGGCACGAGCGAGGTGATCCTCACCGGCCGGCATGCAGCCGGCGGTGACGCCCAGGGCTGCGTCTTGGCGTGGGAAGGGCGCCTGCTGGGCTCACTGCGTGACGGCAGCATCGCGCAGCTGGCTCCCGTGACCGGGGCCGACGGCGCTCCGGCGGGTGGTGGAGACGAGGTCCGGTCCGAGGGTGCCTACCAGTTCAGCCTGCTGGAACCGGGGGCACCGGTCCGGACGATCGTGGAGCGGATCGACTGCCGACGGCTGTCGGGCGATGCGGTCCTGGAGATCACCTCCGATACGCCGCTCGACGCGGCAGGCACGGCACCGGCCAGCATCGACGCCCTGCTGGCCGGGCTGTCGCTCACGGATGTCGTGGCGACCCCGACAGCGCGTCCCACTGCCGCACCGGTCCTGGCGTCGCCACCCACCGCCACTCCCGAGCCCACGGCGGTTCTCGCCGCGACACCCGATGCCGGTTGTGATGGCATGGACGCGTGGGTCCCGGACACGCTGGCCCGGATCGATCGGTTGAAGGGCCTGGCCGCGGATGCCAACGCGGCCACCAGCAACGGCATGACCGCGTACGCGCAGCAGCTGGCCACGAACGCCAGCGCTGTCCAGCAGATCAGGATGGAGCAGCAGGCCGCGACGCTGCCGGCCGCTGCGACCGTGGTCCAGACCGACCTGCTCCGGATGTACCAGGTGCTGGGTGACGCCTATGACCTGCTGGCGCAGGCGTACCGTGCGGGAGACCCGGCGCTCCTCCAGGAAGGCCTCGGCACGGCGAACGAGGCTGAGACCCTGTCCAGCTCGGTGCGTCGAGCGCTGCGGGACGCCGCGACGCCCTGCGGCATCACGGTTCCCGCGTCCTGAGGCGGACCCATCGTGTCCGCCCGACAGCCGCCTAGTGCCGGATGTCCACCGTGATCTGGATGGGCGACTTCGCCTTGGGCGAGCTTGCAGTCCAGGCCGGTGCCTGCACCGAGTAGCAGGCGCCCGTGTCGACGCCGAGAACGATCCACGGGAAGCCGTTGTTGTCCTTCTGCATGGTGATCCAATCGACCTTGGGCAGCGTCAGCGCCCGATCGAGTGACCACGTCAGCCGAACGTCCTGGTACAACCCGATGGCGATCGATTCGTCCCCCTTGCTGGGCGCCGTCACCTTGAGCATCGATTCGACCTCGTCAGTGGGCATCACGTGGACGATGGCCTGGGTGCCATCGCCGCCCTTGCCGTACTGGTCGAGGGTGATCACGACGCGATCGTACTTGCCCTTGTTGGCCCAGTCGATGCGCTTGACGTTCCAGCCCTTGCTCAGTGGGTCGCTGATGGCCGTGGACACGCCGTTGCAGACCCACGCAGTCGGTGCCGGCGCTTGGGGCACCGGGTTCGGCTTGGGCGTCGGTGTCGGCGACGTGGTCGGACGGGGTGTCCGACGAGGCGTCGAGGTGGGCGTCGGCTCGGGCGTGGCTGTGGGCTCGGGCGTCGCCGTGGGCTCGGGCATCGGCACCACGACCGAGGCTTCGTCCGGGGGCACGATCTCGAGTGTGACGCCGCCTTCGGGCATCAGGAACACGGGCGCCGGCGTGTTCGGGTCGGTCGCCTCGTGGCCGCTCGTCCGCGACTGCCACAGGACCGTGTCACCGCCCACGGCCACCGACGCCACGTGTGTGTGCTCGCCGTCATCGGCTTCCGCATATGCCTGGCCCAGG
>JBBSOS010000128.1:0-7180 GCA_038259505.1 Candidatus Limnocylindrales bacterium
AGCGCGTCGTGCACAGACTTCCCGCCGTGCAGGACTGCGTGAACCTCTCGGACGATGGGCAGGTCGACCCGCAGCGTCTCGGCCAGGGCAATCGCAGCTTCGACCGTGTACGCGCCCTCCGCGACACCGGGCAGCTCCGCCTCGATCTCGACCCACCGGCGCCCGCCGGCCAGCTCCATGCCCAGGCGGTGGTTCCGCGAGAGCGGAGATGCACAGGTCGCGATGAGGTCGCCCATCCCTGCCAGACCAGCGAAGGTCCGCGGGTCCGCGCCGGCCGCGACGCCCAGCCGGGTGATCTCCGCGAGGCCGCGGGTGATGATGGCTGCCGTGCCGTTGTCACCCACGTGCAGGGCATCAGCGGCTCCGGCGGCGATGGCGACGATGTTCTTGAGCGCGCCCGCGAGTTCGACCCCCACCAGGTCACGGTTGCGATAGAGCCGGAACATGCGACTGCAGAGCACCTCCACGACGGCCGCGCCGACGGCATCGTCGATGGCGGCCACGACAGCACTGGCAGGGAGTCCCGCCGCGATCTCGGTCGCCAGATTGGGCCCAGACAGGCAACAGATGCGCTCGACCGGGATCGGCAATTCGGCCGCGATGACCTGGCTCATGCGCACGAGACTGCCGCGCTCGATGCCCTTGGCCACCGAGACGACGATGGTGTCAGGACGGATCATGGTCGCGACCCGGACCGAGGCGGCTCGCATGTAGGCAGCAGGAACCGCCATCACCACGAGGTCCCGGGCGGTCGCCAGGTGCCCTTCGTCCGCAGTGACCAGCACCTCCCGGGGCAGTCGAACCCCCGGCAGGTGCGCGGCGTTCTCGCGGGTCGTCTCGATCGTTGTTGCGGTCTCGGGCGAGCGGACGACCAGCGTGACGGGTCCGGAACGTGCCAGCATCACGGCCAGGGTGGTTCCCCAGGCGCCGGATCCGACGACCGCCCTCAGGGGCGACCGCATGGCGCCCACACGTCACCGCCAACCGTGCCCATGCCGCAACCGCCATGGCCGGCGACGCCATCGGCCTCGCCACCGCCCCGACCGGCCGCGCCGACGCTCAGTGCGGCCTCCCTCCGGCCTTGCCCTTTCCCTTGACGCGCACCTTGGTGCCCCGGGACGGGCTGCGTCTGCGCGGGCGAGCCTCCAGCTCGATCCGTGACCGTTCGCGAACGATGATGCGCAGCGGCGTACCACCGAACCCGAACGCATCCCGCAGCCGGTTCTCGAGGTAGCGCCGGTAGCTGAAGTGGACGTGTTCCGAGCCGCTGGCGAATAGCACGAACGTGGGCGGCTCGATCGACGCCTGTGTCGCGTAGTAGAACTTCGGACGACGGTTCCGGACCGGCGGGGGTGGCTGCCGGAACGTCGCCTCGCTGAGCACCCGGTTGAGTGCGCCGGTCGCGATGCGCCGCCGACGGCCCCGCGCGATCTCCACGGCCGCATCGAGCGCCTTGGTCACCCGCTGTCCGGTCCTGGCGCTGACCGCCACGATGGGCGCGAAGCCAAGGAACGGGGCCTGGGCACGCAGGCGGGCAGAGTACTCGTCGAAGGTGCGATCGTCCTTCTCCACCAGGTCCCACTTGTTGAGGACCACGACCAGGCCGACGCCCTCGTCCACCACGTACCCGGCGACATGGGCATCCTGCGAGGTCAGCCCATCGACCGAGTCGAGGATGAGCATCGCGACATCGGCGCGGCCGATGGCACGCAGCGCCCGGATGGCCGAGAACCGCTCGGAGTCGGGTCCGGCGGCCACCTTGCCCCGTCGGCGGATACCAGCGGTGTCCACGATGCGGACCGGTTGGCCGTTCCAGTCGAGCTGGGTGTCGATGGCGTCGCGGGTCGTGCCCGGGATATCGCTCACGATGACCCGCTCCTCCCCCACCAGGGCGTTGAGGAGCGAGCTCTTGCCCACGTTCGGTCGACCGACGATGGCCACCCGGGCCATGCTGCCGCGGACGGCCGCGAGCGGGTCGGTGTCGTCATCGGGTTCGTCGTCATCGGTCAGGTCGGCGGCCGATCCGCGGGCCACGTCGCCGCCGGCCAGATCCCCGTCCTCCGCGCCGGCATCGTCGGATCCCGAGTGATCCCCCACGATGAACGGCATCGGAGCGAAGCCCTCGGCTTCCAGTTGTGCGAGCTCCTCGATCTCCGCCTCGCGACGCTTGCGCTCGATCTCCGACTCCGACTCGGCGGGCAGCGCCCACACGATGGCGTCGAGGAGGTCGCCCGTGCCGCGGCCGTGCTGGGCGCTGACCGCGTACGTCTCCTCCCAGCCCATGCCGTAGGCCTCGGCCGCCTCCAGCTCACGCTTCTCGTTATCCGCCTTGTTGGCCACGACGATGACCGGTGCCTTCGAACGTCGGAGGAGTTCGGCGGCCTCGTCGTCGGCGGGTGTCAGGCCCGAAGCGGCATCGACCACGAACAGGATGACGTCCGCCTCGCTGATGGCCAGTCGCGCCTGGTCCTGGACCCGTTCCTCGATGGGGTCGCCCGGGCGTCGTTCCAGGCCACCGGTGTCGATGACCACGACGCGCCGGCCATTCCATTCGGTGGCGGCCTACAGGCGGTCACGAGTGGTGCGGGCGCGCTCCTCCACGATCGCGATGCGGCCGCCGACCATGCGGTTGAACAGGGTGGACTTGCCCACGTTCGGCCGGCCGACGATGGCGACGAGGGGCAGGCCGTCGATAGGCAGTTCCCGAGGTTCGCGCCGGTGACTCCCGCTCGTGCGCCTGGGGGCCACTCAGGCCGCGCCGACGGCGGCGCCCGATCGTCCTGCAGCCGGGGCACCGCGCCCGGGCCGCCCGATCGACGTGCTCCGATATGCCGGATCGGCGACAGCACTGATGGCGTCGTGGGCGAGCGCCTGGGCGTCTGCCTGGACCGTCGGCGTGCCGGCCAGCTCGCAGACGCGCCGGGTCACGGTCTCGAGATCCTCGATGGGTGTCGAGGTGCCGCCCGTGATGCCCACCACCCGATACCCCTCGAACACGGTCGCATCGCTGAGTTCCGCCGCCCGCTCCACCTGCACCGCTGGCTTGCCGGCGATGCCCACCAGACGCGTCAACTCCCGGGTATTGGCCGAGTTACGACCACCGACCACGACCATCATGTCGACCTGCGCCGCAAGCTCGATGGTGTCCTCCTGGCGTCGGATGGTCACTGGACACACGGTGTTGACGATCTTCAGCTCATGGGCGCGACTGACCATGAACGCAGCCAGCTTCTGGAACTTCCAGGGAGGTTGGGTGCTCTGGCTCACGAGCGCCATCCGCTTGGTCCGCGGGATGCGATCCCACTCGTCCTCTTCGTCCACGAGGATCGCGTCGGGGGCATAGCCCAGGATGCCCACGACCTCGGGATGGTTGGGGGTGCCGAGGAGCACGATGGTGTACCCCTCCTCGACCAGTCGGGCGACCTCCCGATGCTCCTGGACGACCCACGAGCAGGTGCCGTCGATCACATCCAGGCCACGCTGCTTCGCCGCATCCATGATGTCCGGCGTGACCCCGTGGGCACGGATGACGACCGATGCGCCCGGCTCGACCCCGTCAAGGGCGTCGACGGTCCGAACGCCGCGCGCCCGGAGATCGCTGATGACGCCCTCGTTGTGGACGGTCTGGCCGAGCGTCAGCGTCTGTTTGCCGTCAGCGGCGGAGGTGCGGGCATGGTCGATGGCCTCGCGCACCCCATAGCAGAATCCGGTGCGTCGCGCGACCCGGACCTGTTCCACGGTTCCCATGACCGACCTAGTATCGCACCCGCCGCCTCGCGACCCCCTGCTGGCCACCCGCCGGGCCTTTGGCGGCGCCCTCGCGTGGGGCCGGCACGACCCATCTCGACCGATCAGGTGTCGTGCGCATCGATGCTGTCCGTGAAGGTGGTGCTCGCACCCCGCTGTCGCTGGTCAACGAGTGCCCCGATCCGGCGCATGATCTCCGCACTGACGGCCGCGAGCGCCTGGCGCCGGGGCAGCGTGGGGTCGAGGACCACGACAAAGGGCTCCCCGAAGCGCAACGTCACTCGCGTGCCGAGACGCGGGAACCGCTGTGCCTTGCCCAGCAGCCGATCGGTGCCTGAGACGCCCACCGGCAGGACACGCACGCCGGGCCGTGAAGCGAGCATGGCAGTGCCAGAGTGGACGGGACCAATGACACCGTCCCGGCTGCGGGTCCCCTCCGGGAAGATGAGCAGGACGTCTCCCCGGTCGATCACCGCGCGCGTGGCCCGGACCGCTTCCATGTCCGAGCCGCCAACCTTGACCGGGATACAACCGGTCGCTCGCAGCATGCCGGCGACGGGTCCCCGGAACAGCCCCTCCTTGGCGAGGACGGAGGAGCGGCGGCGAAGGACAGGAGCGAGCCATCCCGCGACGAGAGGTGGATCGAGGTTGCTGGCATGGTTGGCGACCACGATGAGCGGTCCCGAGGTGATGTCCAGGTTGGCAGCGAGCTCGTCGAGACCCTCCACCCGTACCCGACCGAGGGTCGGGATGCGCACCAGCTGACGAGAGCAGAACACGACGATCCGCTGCCATGGGGTCCAGTCGTCGATGACGCTCACGATCCGATCGCCTCCGCGGCGCGGATCAGCCGAACGACCTGGTCGATGGAATGGTCCAGGCTGTGGCCGTCGGTGACGATGACCACGGCGTCGTCCGGCACGAGGAGCGGCGCCGCGGCACGCGAGCTGTCGATGGCGTCGCGCCGCACCAGGTCGGCGTGGATCTGGCGTGCCTCGTCGGTATCCGCGTCCACGCCCCGTTGCTCCGCGCGTCGCCGGGTGCGTTCATCGAGCGATACCTCCAGATACAGCTTCAGGTCGGCATCGGGCAGGACGACGCTGCCGACATCCCGACCGGCCAGGATCACGCCACCCGGAGCATGGTCGCGCGCGATCGCCCGCTGGACCGGCAGCAGTGCCGCCCGGACCTCCGGCACGCGCGCGACGGCACTCACGATCCGGTCGACGGCCGCGGCGTGCAGCTGGTCGGTGACATCGCGACCGTTGGCCAGCGACCGGCAGATCCGGCCGTGACCATCATCGACGAGCTCGATGTCGGTCACGAGCGCAACCAGGTCACGGACATCGCCAGGGTCGATACCGCGATCGGCGGCCAGCCAGGCAAGGCCTCGGTACAGGACCCCGGTGTCACAGAAGCGGTAGCCCAGCCGTGCTGCGGCACCCGCGCCCACCGTGGACTTGCCGCTCGAGCCAGGTCCATCGATGGCCACCACCAACGGGCGCCGGGTCGCCCCACGCGGCCGCGGACCCGATGCCTCCACGTGCGTCGACCGTTGCCCTGGCAGCCTCTCCGACGCCAGCCGGTCGCGCTCCTGGCTGCTGAGCTCGCGGATCGCGCCCGGCTCCAGGTCGCCCAACCGGACACCGCCGATGCGCACGCGGACCAGGCGGTCCACCGATGAGCCGAGCTCCCGGAACATGCGTCGGATCTGACGCTTCCAGCCCTGGCTCAGGACCACCCGGTACCACGTGACCCGGTCGGCGGAGCGAGTCCGTCCAGGTGATGCGATCGACGCCATCAGGCGGCGGGACTCGATGTCGGTCTGGCGACGCATCGATACCAGGCGGGCCACGCCCTCCTCGAGAGGCACGCCCCGCAGCAGTGCGTCGACCTGGTCGCCCACGAGTGGCTCTTGCACCGCCACCGCGTACTCGCGTTCGACGCCGTGGCTGGGATGCAGCACCCGCTGTGCCCATTCCCCGTCGTTGGTCAGCAGCAGCAACCCCTCTGACTCCCGGTCCAGCCGACCAACCGGATAGATGCGACCCACCTGCTGCCGGATCTCGCGTGGCACGAGGTCCACCACGGTCGTGACCGCATGACGGTCCATCACGGTGCTGGTGACACCGGCGGGCTTGTGGAGCGCGATGTGGACCAGCCGAGGGCGAGCGCCGACCGGGCGACCATCGACCGCCAACTGATCGCTGGTGGGCGAGACGCGCTGACCCACCACAGCAGTGATCCCATTGACCGTGACGCGGCCCGCCACGACGAGTGCCTCTGCCGCGCGCCTGGACGCGACACCCGCATCCGCCAGCGCCTTGTGGATGCGCACCTCGTCGCTCACGGATCCACCTCGGCTGGCGGCCCGGTGTCCGGTCCGGCCCCGCCGCCGCCCGCTTCAGTGCCGACGTCGTCGTCCGCGTCAATGCCAGCTTCGTCGTCCGCGTGGGCCTCGGTCACCACGCTCAGGCGCGCGGCGACATCGGTGTCCAGCACCGGCAGATCATCAAGCGACGCCAGACCGAACCGTTCCATGAAGCCAAAGGTCGTGGCATACAGGATCGGCCGACCGGGGGAGTCGGCGCGCCCCTGCTCCCCGATGAGCCGTCGTGCCATGAGGCTCCGGATGACGTAGTCGGAATCGACCCCCCGGATGCGCTCGATGACGCCCCTCGTGACCGGCTGGCGGTACGCCACGATGGCGAGCGCCTCCATCGCCGCGGGTGAGATGCGGTCACCATCGGAGCCGGTGTACCGACCGATGAGCAGGCCCGCCTCGGGCGCCGTCGTGAGCTCGACATGATCGGCGGACGAGGTCAGACGGACTCCCCGGTCCCTGAGTGATACTTCCAGGTCGCCCAACAGGGCATCGACCGTCGACCGGTCGATGCCACACAGGGTGCCGATCTCGCGTCGCGACAGTGGCCGCTCGGCAACGAACAGCAGGGCCTCCAGCTCCCGGACGCCGACCGAGGGGGCAGGCTCGGTGGAGAGAGCCACTGGCCCGTCCACCGACACGGGGTCCTCACTGGCCATGCGAGTCGTCCGTACCGATGGGCGCGTCATCGGCAGCGAGACCGTCGCGCCGTCGGAGGGAGATGGGGCCCCAGGGTTCTGACTGTTCCACCAGGAGCTCGCGGCCCTTGACCAGTTCCAGCATCGCGAGGAAGGTGATGGCCACCACGACCCGGTCGGACACCCCCGCGAGCAACTCCTGGAGGACGAGCGTCGGTGCCTCCCGCAGTGCTTCGTGGATGACGCGTGCGCGATCGACGAGCGTCACCGTCCGGGGGACCACGACCGGCGACTCCTCGAGCGGCAGGGCCACCTGGATCCAACGGTCAAGCGCGCGCGCGAGGGCACCTGGATCGATGGGTCGGGGCGGCGGGGTCAGGGCTCCCATGCGTGCCGACGCCGCGGCCGGTCC
>JBBSOS010000129.1:0-7139 GCA_038259505.1 Candidatus Limnocylindrales bacterium
CCGAAGCCGCCCGCGAGCACGGTCACCCGGAGAGGCGCGGTCGTCCGCCGGGGCGCGGTCATGGGGCGCCGCTGCTCAGTGATGGACGAGGATGGTCCGCGGCCGGAACAGGAACGAGATTCGTGCCTGCGTTCGGAACGCCGCGCTCCGCTGCTCGAGCTCGGCACCCGTCTCGTAGCGTGCGGCCAGCTCCAGGATGTCCTCGACCGCCTCGTCCCCATCGTGCAGGTGCTCTGCCTCGCCGCGCATCGCCACGTACTGGTAGCCATGTTCGACCACGACGGCCAGGCGCGGGTCACGCAACAGGTTCGCCGGCCAGCGTCGCCCCACGAGCGAATTGAACAGGATGGAGCCATCGTCCCGAAGCTGGTACCAGACCACCGCCTGGAGGGGCATGCCGTCGGCATCGATGGTCGCGATGGTCGCGAAGTGGCGTTCCTCGAGGAATGACCTCGTGGCGGCGTCGAACTCAGGCATGGCGCGGCCTCCTGGGGATGTCGGTCGGGTCGTCAGCGGGGCGAGCCCGTGATGCGGTACAGGGTATTGCTGGCGCCGTAGTCGACCACGTACAGCTCGCCGTCGCTGCCCTCGCCGAAGGCACTGATCTGCGCCTTCGTGTCGAGCGCCACCTTGGGCCGCTGGTCGGGCCTGCCGGCCGAGTTCAGCAGCATGATGCGGCCCGAGCAGTAATCCCCGAACACGTACCACGAGCGCAGCGCCGGGTACCGCTTGCCCCGGTAGACATAGCCTCCGGTGACCGCGCACATGCCGTTCTGGTGGCCATACCAGGAGAACGGCTTCGTGAGCTTGCCGTTGTCACAGCGGCGCGCCGGGTTGTAGCAGGCGGGCCCCTCCATCCGTCGCCAGCCGAAGTTGTCGCCCTTGCCGGCGTTGGGGCCTTCGGCGCGGTTGACCTCTTCCCAGGTCCACATCCCCACGTCCCCGATCCAGAGGGCGTTGGTCAGCCGGTCGAACGACCAGCGCCACGGATTCCGGAGGCCATAGGCCCAGATCTCCGGCTGGGCACCGGCCTTCTTCACGAACGGATTCGACGGGGGGACGGTGTATCGATCCCCCTGCTTGCGGCTGCCCCGTGGCTCGATCCGGAGCATCTTGCCGAAGATGACGCTCAGGTCCTGGGCACGGTTCGAGGGGTCCCCGGGATCGGCCGTGGTACCGCCGAAGCCGCCATCGCCCACGGTCACGTACAGGTAGCCATCGGGGCCGAAATGCATGTCGCCGGCCCAGTGGTAGTCCAACGGCTTGTAGACGCGGATGAGCCGGCGCTTGTAGTCCGGGTCAGCCCGATCGGGATCGGTCGCCGAGACGCGTCGTTCCTCGAGGTTCCAGGTGTGACCGGTGCCCGCGAAGGTGACGTAGAAATAGCCGGTCTGGGCGTAGTCGGGTGGGAACGCGATGCCCAGGAAGCCCTTCTCGCCACAGCAGATGACGCGGCTGCGCATGTCCAGAAACTTGCCGGCATCCCGGAACGTGCCGTCCTTGTTGGGCTTGAGGACCTCGACGTAGCCCTCCTGCTCCGAGACGAACAGGCGCTTGTCGCCCGCGTTGTTGATGCCGTTGGCATTCTCGAACCCGGTCGCGACCTTGACGATGCCCACCTTGACCGGCCTGGCCTTGGGTGGCTTGGCCGGTTTGGCGGTCTTGCCCGGCCTGGCGGTCCTGTCCGGCTTGGCGCTCCTGTCCGGATGCGCACTGGCATCGGGCGTGAGCGATGGCTCGGCGCTGATGGACGCGGTCGCGATGCTGAATTCCGGCATGTCCGCGATGCACGAGGCATCCGGCTCCAGGGTCGGGTCGCTGATGAAGCTCGCCGCGATGGTGATGGGGCACTCCGCGGCCGGCAGGACCACGTGCCCCACGTCGGGGATCTCCAGCCCGTACGAGGCGCTGAGTGTGCTGCGCACGGCATCCGCGGCCGAGCCGGGCGACCAGGGGTCGAACTCACCCGACAACGTCAGCGCCGGCACGTCACTCGTGACAGGGTCACGATCGGCGGCGTCACCGACGCCCAGCACGCCACACACCTCCGGGATGAGATCGCGATCGCCCACCCGTCCGGACAGCACCTGGAAGGACTGGGGGACATCGGTGAAGTCGTAGTCGGTGGCGCCCGCAAGATCCTGGCCGCAGCGGAGGGTCCAGCCGAGCAGGTCGGCGCGCGTGCTGTCCTGGGCAGCCGCGACGAGCCGCCCGGCGACGCCCGACACATCGCCCGAGGCCGCCGCGGCCACGAGCGGCGGGATATCCGCGATCGCGTCCGGCGCCGTCGCGAAGGCCCCGACGATGGCGGTCACGAACGCGCTGCCATCCACGCTGACATCGGTGGCGGTGCCGGCAACGTCCACGGACGCGTGTGCCGGGGTCTCCTGGAGCGTCGCCGCCGTGGAGACGATGCTGCCGGCCAGGTCAGGCGCGATGGCACTGCAGCCTTCGTCCTCGGCGCAGGCGGCGGAGAGCGCCCCGACGACAGCCCATGCATCACGGGCGAGCACGGCGGTGGCTGATCCCGATGCGGGCGGGACCGAATCGAGCACGACGCTACGGATGCTGGTCGGCGAGGCTCGAAGGACGTCCAGGGCGGTACGCGTCCCGGCGCCGATCGCGATGAGGTCGATGGGACCGGCGTAGCCCAGGGCCGTGACCACGCTGTCGATGTCCTGCGCAGATTCGGTCGAGGAGAACGCGGACAGGTCGAACGGGACATCCTTCATCCGGGTGGCACAGGCGGCCAGGGCCAGTAGGTGGGCGTCCAGCGCGGCGGTGCCGGCGATCTGCCCGGTCGCCTCGGCGAGGCGCGCGGAGTCATCCTCGCCACACTGGAGGAACGGACTGGAGTAGCGTCCCCCGCGCTGGTCGACCAGCACCAGATCCCGGTCGGGGAGCGCGGCTGCAAGCGTCGCCAGCCGCTGCCCCAGGTCGAGGGCGGACCCGTCCGCGCCGCCGACAACGATCACGACCGGGTCCGCCTGGCGCTCGGACGTGGTGGCGTCGAGGCGGGCGACCGCGACCGATATCTGGGCCCCATCGGGCTCGGCATGGTGGAGTGGCACGCTGACCATGCCGCACTCCACCACTGGAGTCCCGTCGGGCGATACGATGCCGGCGGGGCAATCACCCGGCGCGAACGCATCCGTCGGGGTCGGTGCGCCAGAGGTCTCCTGGTCGCTGGTCCCGGCGATGGGGGCGATCGGCGCTCCAGACGCCGCCATGACCGGCACGCCGCCGACGGCAGACAGGAGCACGGCCGCGACCATCCCCAGGGCAGGCATCCGCGCAGATCTCATGTTCGACTCGGTCCTCCGGCCACGCACCAGGACGGTTGCTGCACCCGGGTGCCTCGTCCGTGCCGGCAGGGACCACGACCCTGCCTACGGGAACACCAGACGCTGACCATGGTGCTGGACGATAGCCGGTTTGGGCCGCTGGGGCCGCGAAGCGCTCGTGCGTGCCGGGGCCCAAGCGTGGGTCGGAGGCTCGCGACCACCTGGACGTGCTGTGGCGCTGCCGGCACAGGCAGAGCGGTCGTTGACGGACGACCGCTCTGGGGCCTGCCGGGGACCGGGAGCGGCTATGGAGCCGAGGATGCCCCGGTCAGCAGGCCCTTGGAGGTCAGGAAGTCGCGCGCCACAACGTCGACATCCTCCTGGTCGACACCGACACGGACGTTGAGCGCCGTGAGGTCCTCGGTGGTGATGGCTGCCGAGACCGGGTCAAGGACCGCCGCGATATCGACCCCCTGCGCGTCGAGCGCACGGAGCAGGTCATTGCGGACGATGGGCGCCAGAGCGTCCGCAGGCTGCGTCTTCAGATCGTCGGTGAGGACGACCAGGCCGTTCTGGGCGATATCCGGCTGGGTCGAGCACAACTCACCTACCTGGACGCCACCGTTGACGAGAGCGGTCGCGACCTCGCCGCCGCACGCCCCCAGTTCCGTCACCTTGAGCGCCGAGATATCGATGCCGTACTTGAGCAGCGCACCACCGCACAGTGGATTCGTGGCGCACTCGGGGGGCAGACCCCAGGTGATGTCCCCTGCGATGGCGGCGAGATCGCCGATGGATGCGAGGCCGTACTGGTCAGCGGTTACTTTCGTGACCACGAAGGCGTTGGTGTCGACCGCAGGCGTCTGGGCGAAGACGCTGAAGTCGAGCGGCGCCAGTCGGGCAGCCAGGGCGGCCCTCGTCGCGTCCGCATCCCCACTGGCCTCACCCGCGTTCCCATTGATGAACTCGAGGATGCTGCCGATGTACTCGGGCATGATGTTGATATCGGTCCCTGCCTGCATCGCCGGCCAGGTCACGTCCCTGGGTCCGATGCTCAGCTTCCGTTCGACGGTCAGGCCTGCCGCCTCCAGTGCCTGGGCGTACATCTCGGCGACCAGCGCGGACTCGTAGAATCCCGCCGATCCCATCTTGATGACGCCGTCCCCGACCGGGCCCGAGGGCAATGCGGCCGGCTCCATGACTGACATGCTGGCGGCGGGGGATGCCTGCGCTGTCTGGACGTCTGGCGAACTGGCCTCACCCACCGCTACCGTGCTGAATGCCATCAGCAGCGATGCCCCAAGGACCAGCGTGCGGTGCATCCGCATCGGGTCTTCCTCCTCGAATTGCTCCCGGCGTCGCGTCTGCGACGCTCAGGTCGTCCAACCGTACCATCCGGACTCGCCGATCCTGGTCAGGTTCGGCCGCAGTCTGGGCACCGCCATGTGACGATCTGATGACAGACGGCGTGCTGGGTGCTCACGAACTGGGCCGGCTGGACGCACTCCCCGGTAGGACAGCGGGCGAGACAGGGCCATCGGGATCCGACGGGCCCACTGCACCGTGGACGTTCCGGTCGGCGCGCCGCACGAGCCACGCGAAGACCAGCTCGGTGGCCACGGCGAGCAGGGCGACCAGGATCGCTCCCGCCCACAGGCGCGCGTCGTCGCGGCGGGCCTGTCCCTGGACGATGTAGCGTCCCAGGCCGCCGCCGCCGAATACCGCCCCCAGCGTCGCGGTCGCCACGACCTGCACTGACGCGACACGCATCCCGGTGAGCATCACCGGCAGGGCCAGCGGCAACTCGACGCGGCGCAGCACCTGGTGGCCACGCATGCCCATGCCTCGTGCCGCCTCCAGCAGGTCGCCGTCGACCCCTCGCAGCCCGGCGTAGGTGTTGGTCACCACGGGCGGGATGGCCAGCAGCACCATGGCCAGGAACGTGGCGAGGTACGCGATGTCGCCACCCGGGCCGGCGACGCTGAACGCGATGGACAGCGGGAACAGGAGCGCCATGACCGCGTACGAGGGCACGGCACGGCCGATGTTGGCGAGCGTGACGGCCAGGAACGAGAGCCGGTTGGTATGGCCGATGAACAGTCCGACCGGGAGCGCGATCAGGAGCGCTGCGATCATCGACAGCAGGCAGATGACCAGGTGCTCGGTCATGCGGTTGGGGATGCCGTCGTAGCCGCTCCAGTTGGCCGGATCGGCGAACCATGCCCCGAGTGCCTGGATCTCGCCGACGAGATCGTGGACCATCAGCTCGTCCCGCCACGCGGTCGCGTCCAGGGTGTCAGGCGCCGGAGCAGGAGCACGAAGCCGACATCGGCCACGATGGCGAGCACGACCGACAGCACCGCACCCGTGATGGTCTTGGTCGGGAACGACGTCCGGAGTCCCTCGTTGATGAGCCGGCCGAGCCCGCCCTGCCCGATGAGGGCGCTGACCGTGACGAGGCCGATGGTGGTCACCGCCGCGATGCGCAGGCCGGCCACGATGAGGGGCATCGCGAGGGGGATCTCGACATGCCAGAGCCGTCCCCGACCCGTGAAGCCCATGCCGTCCGCCGCGTCCCTCGCCTCGATGGGCACGCCGTCGATGCCCGTCACCGTGTTGCGCACGAGGATGAGGATGGTGTAGCTCACGAGCGCGATCTCGGCCGTCAGTGGCGTCAGCCCGGTGATGGGCAGCAGGATCGCGAACAGGGCAAGGCTGGGGATGACGTACAGCAGCCCTGCCACGGCCGTGATGGGCCCGTACGACGATCGCCAGCGGATGGCGACCAGCGAGAGCCCGAACGAGATGATGAAGCCGATGCCGACCGCGATGAACGCCAGCACGATGTGCTCCACGGTGAGCGCCCAGATATCATCGAGGTGACCCTGGATCCAGGCCCAGTCGATGAGGGGCTTGCCATTCATCGGGCCGTCACCGCGGGCTCAGTCGTCGCAGTCTCGCTCGCGCCCGCTGTCCTCATTCCGGGCGCGTTCGCCTTCATCGCAGCGCTCCGGCCACCTGCTCCACCGTCAGCACGCCTCGCGCGCGGCCCTCGTCGTCGACCACGACCCCCGTGATGACATCAGCATCGAGCATCACCGACAGCGCATCCCGCAGCGACATCCGGGGCATCAGCACCGCCTCGGTCGGGTCGGCAAGGTCCGGCGTCAGCACGCCGGCTGTCGGGATGCGGCGCTGGTGGACCCAGCCGAGCGGCCGGCCAGCGGTATCGAGCAGCAACAACCAGGGGGACGTCACGTCGGCGAGCGCACGGGTCCGCGCCTCCCCGGCGTCCGACCCGATGGCCGCGGTGACCGCCTCTCGCGGTTCGAGGTCCTCGACGAGGCTCAGCGACAGCCGCTTGAGACCGCGGTCCGTGCCCACGAACCGGGCCACGAATTCCGACGCCGGCGAGCTCAGGAGGGCATCGGGGGTGGCGAACTGGGCCAGCACGCCACCGGTCTGGAAGACCGCCACCACGTCACCCAGGCGGATCGCCTCATCGATGTCATGGGTCACGAACAGGATCGTCCGGGCCAACTGTTCCTGGAGGCGCAGCAGCTCGTCCTGGAGCCGCTCCCGAACGATGGGATCGACGGCGCCGAAGGGTTCGTCCATGAGCATCACCGGCGGGTCGACCGCGAGCGCTCGTGCCACACCGACACGCTGCCGCTCACCGCCCGACAACTGGCTGGGATACCGGTCGCGATACCGCCCGGGTTCGAGGCCCACGAGGGCCAGCAGCTCATCTGCCCGCTCGCGCCGACGCTTCGCGTCCCAGCCCAGCAGGCTGGGTACCACGCCCACGTTCTCGCCGATGGTCTTGTGGGGGAAGAGGCCGATCTGCTGGATGAC
>JBBSOS010000130.1:0-7091 GCA_038259505.1 Candidatus Limnocylindrales bacterium
CCCAGCGCCGAGACCCAGCGCTCCAGTGGCTCACTGGTGAACATGGAGCCGTGCGCATACGCCACGTGACCCGCCTGATCCGCCATGACCCGGCTGATGGACTCGCGGCCATGGCCGACGTTCACGACGATCGCACCCCCGGCGGCATCGAGATAGGTGCGTCCCTCGCCGTCCACGATGGTGCTGCCGACGGCGCTGGTGGCGACCGGTGGCCGCGCCATGGGCGAGCGCAGGAAGACCCGGGCCGTCATCGCTGGCGCGCCGCCACGATCAGTCCCGGTGGGACCGCGAACCCGAACCGTGCCGGGCGAACGTGCGCATCGACATGTTCGCGGCCACGACCACGATGGCGACGGCCACGCCGAACGCGACGATGTTGGTGCCTTGCTCGTTGGTCCAGGCGACGGCCGATCCGAGGAACGCGACCAGGAGGGCAACGATGATCACGCCGGTCACCAGCGACTTGAGGTCGTCGAGCGAGGTGATCCGGAGCCAACCGGGCAGGGGCACCCGCACGTCCACGAACAGCTGATAGAGACCGGCGGCCACGATGAACAGCACCGTCCCGAGCAGGAACATGTCGATGAGCGCGATGGTCTCGGCGATGAGGTTCTTGCCGTAGGCCTCCTCGGTGAGGAGATGATCGCCGATATGCTCGAGCAGCTCGAGGATGATGCCCACCGATCGCAGTGCGCCATAGATCATCAGCGTCGCTGAGGCGATGAACGAGCCGATGACGGCCAGCAGGATCAGGTAGCGGGAGGTACCCAGGAGGCGTCGCACCGGGTGCCTGGCGAGGGAATCGACCGGCGAGCTCGTCGTCGGCGTATCGACGATCGGCGCGCCTGGCTCGTGGAGCGGGTCGGTCATGGCCGGGCCATCCTACGGCGTCCGGGCGGCACACGAACGCCCGGGACGTACATCCCGGGCGTTCCAGCCGCGATGATGGTGCCTCGTCAGGCGGGGGACACCGGGGGGATGGTGCCGGCATCGCCATCCTTGGCATCCAGCGCCTTCTGGATCTCAGCCTCGACATCGTGCGACAGGCTGGTCTTGAGGACCGTGCCACCGAACGGCGCCAGCGCCTCGAGGGTCTTGTCCGGAGTCGCCTTGACGACCATGAACGCGAGCGCGGCCATGCCCGGCTTGATGACGTCCTGGACCTGCTTCCGCCACTCGTCATTGATGCCTGTATCGGCCATCTTGCCGAACAGCGCCCCGAACAGGCCACCGATGACGAGACCCGCGAAGGGCACGAAGAACAGCAGCCCGATGAGGGTGCCCCACAGAGCCCCACTCGTCGCGCCCGCGCCGGTCGCGTGGGTCGGGGTCGCAGCGTGCAGCTTGCCATCCGGGTCGCGGACGACGACGGTCGCTCCGCCCAACTGGACGATCAGGCTCTGCTGCAGCTCATTGAGTTTGGCCAGGGCCGACTCCGCAGTCGACTGGTCCGGATATCCGATGACGACGAGTTCTGCCATGAGGCCTCCGTTGATGGGGATGGGACCCGCACGCCCGGCTGGCCGGGTGCGCTGCAGCATGAGTATGCACGAGCTGCGGCCGCGCTTCCGAGCACAGGCCTAGCGCCGGATGAGCTCCCGGATGTTGTCCGCGAAGATGAGCAGCGCGACCCCGATGATGCCGGCCAGCACCGCCTGGAGGCGGAACTCCCACATCAGGATCGCGGCCGCCACGATCGAGAGGAACAGCGACGTCCGGAGCACCAGGATGGTCAGTTTTCGACGGAAGGCCGCCTCGATGATGATGTAGCCCACGACGCCGATGGCCAGGGCTCCGAACCATGGCACCGCATGGGACCAGATGAGGGCGACGATGGCCAGGAGCATGAGGCTGACGCTGATGGCCGACCACAACTCGACGATGACGCCGTATCGGGTGGTCTGCGGTGGCACCGGGTGTTCGTCGTGCCTGAGGTGTGCGCGCGGATCGCCGAGGTCCCCGGACCTGATCCGGACGAGCTCCTGTCGGGCCGCCAGCAGCGTGTCGTTCAGGCCGGCGCGCTTCGCCCGCAGGTGGGCCAACTCGTGCTCGCCCGCAGCGAGGTCCGTGGCCCGCGCCTCGTGGAGCCCTGCCATGGAGCCATCGACGCCGAGCGCCCTGACCTCGAGCTCGATGCCGGGCAATGCATCGGCGCGCCCGGCCACCTCCACGTCCAGCGCCGCCATCTCCTGGACGAGGGCATCGATGCGCCCCTGGAGCTGCTCTGGTTGGCGCGACGGGGGAGCGACCTTGCCCAGTCCAGCGAACCCGAGCGGATCATTCCAGGTCTGTCGGACGGTGCCCGATCGGGTGTACTTGGGACCGGCAGGAGCGCGTTCGCCTGCGAACCGGTCGTAGGTGTCGAGTCCGAACAGTCCGCGATAGCCATCCACCCAGGGCACGCTGTCATCGATGAGCACCGGGGTCCACTCCGCGGTGCCGCCGGGACCGACCACATGGCCGTCGCCCCGGCCGTAGTCGATGAAGGGCACGCTCAGGGCGCCCTCGATGCGCCTGGCGAGGTCGCCGGGATCGGGCTGGTTGAGGGTGTCTCGCCAGAACGTCCGAAGCGCGTCGAGGGCCCCGCGCGCGCCACGGGCGAAGGGCATCGGCAACTGGGTGAGGTAGTCGCCCTGTTCGAAGTACGAGGCGTGCGAGCCACCGCCTGCGAACAGCACCGGATGCTCACCGTGGAGCGTGATGGTCGGATCGTCCCAGCGTCGACGCAGCTCGTCGCCCGTGTAGTCGTGTGCCGCGGCGGCGATCCAGACGGGCCTGGGTCCATCAGGCGCGTCATCAAGGAAGACGAACACCTGCTCCCAGTCCGATTCGTGGTCGTTGGCACCGCCAAAGGTCGACCGGTAGTCGTTCATGAAGTAGAAGAACAGGTACTGCAGCGCGATCCAGCCGTTGCGACGCACGACCCTGCCGTGGTACACGATGCGCGGATCCCGGGCCGCAGCCTCGGCGTACTTCACCTGCGCGGCAGCCGCCGTGCCGCCGGGCACGGTCCCCCGCAGCAGCAGCGAGATGGTGAACCCTGCATCGACGAGCCGCGCGAACAGGCCGACACGTGCGAGCCGGCCCGGCGCATGGAACGAGATCCGGTCGGGCCGCAGTTGCCAACGGGTCAGCGTGATGCCGTCGAATGGGTGCTGGACGAGTCGGAGGTACAGGTTCTCACCGGGCGGGGCGGTATGGCCGGCCACGTTCCCGCTGGTCAGCGAGCCGGGCGGCACGAGCACTCGCCGGTCCTTCTCGGAACGGCCCACGAGCAGGTCACATGCGGCGAGATAGCCGTCGACTGCGGCTGGCAGGAACAGCTCGCCGTTCGTGTATCGGACCTGGGGCTCGAATCGCCGGAGGAGTGCGAGATCCCCCGCCGACAGCGGCTCGGCTTCGACCGACGCTGTTGCGGGCGGCTCGGTCATGGGTCCATCCGGCCGGCCGAGGCAGTCGCGTCGGTCGAGGCCACCGCCTGGCGTCCATTGGCCGATCGCTGTCGGAACGCCTCCTGCACCCCCGATGAGTTGAGGTAGAAGACGGTGATCACGTCGAGTGCCATCCGAGCGTACAGGGCCAGGCTGCGGTCCTGGTCCCCCTGGCTCATCCACGTCCCGATGTCCATGAGGAGCGAGATCGCCACGAGCGCGATCATGAGTGCCCAGCCCCAGCGCCGGAGGAACCACATCCCGATGGTCGCGACCGCTACCAGGATCGCGAAGGCGACGATGGCCAGCCGCGCCCCGCCGCCGTCGCGGAGCAGCTCCGCCAGCGGTCCCTGCCAGGGCATCGTGATGCCGCTGACGTAGATGGCGAGGGCGAGGAGGATCGTGCCCAACTGGAGCAACGCCACGACGATGACCCCGAACGGCCGATGCCGGAGTGCGGTCTGGAGATCCACCCGCGGAGTGTGCAGCAAACCATGGGCTCGTGGAGGGTGCCGTGGCCGCGACTCGCGGCCGCTCGTGCCAACATTGACCGCATGTGTGGCCGCATGACCCAGCAGACCTCGCCCGAGGAGGTCGCCCGCATCTTCGACGCGGAGGTGCGGGCTGCCGATGCAGCCGAGTTCGAACCGTCCTGGAACGTGGCGCCCACGGATCCCCTCACGGTCGTGCTCCAGCGCGAGGATGGCCGGACGGTCGAGCGACCCAGATGGGGCCTCATCCCGAGCTGGGCGAAGGGCGCTCGCGAGGTAGCCCGCCACATCAATGCACGTGCGGAGACCGTGACGTCCAGTCCGACGTTCCGCGTCGCGTTCGGCAAGCGACGCTGCATCATCCCGGCGGACGGCTTCTACGAATGGCAGCGGACGGGTGGCGCGCGCAAGCAGCCGTACTACCTGGGCCCGGTCGGATCGAGCGCCGTGCTCGCGATGGCCGGCCTGTGGTCGGTGTGGAAAGACCCCGCGACGGGTCTGTGGGTCACCTCGGCCGCCGTCATCACGACCGACGCGAACGATGACGTGGCCGCCCTGCACGACCGGATGCCAGTGCTGCTGCCGCGTGACCAGTGGGCGACGTGGCTCGACCCCGACGAGCGTGACCAGGACCTGCTGCAGTCGATGCTCACGCCCGCGCCCGCCGGCATCCTGGATATCCATCCCGTCTCGACACGCGTCAACGATGTGCGCAATGACGGGCCAGAGCTCGTGGATGCACCGGTCACGCCGCGTGACGATGGCGACGGCCGGACCCAGGGGACGCTGTTCGACTGAGCGACCGATCCTGGGCTGGCACCGACACGGCCACCGGCCAGCCACCGGCGACCGATACCCCAGCGGCCGACACGCCGAGGCCCCCGACACAGCGTCGGGGGCCTCTGGTCTCCTCCCTGGGGAAGCAGGGTGAGCGCTACGGTAGCTTGCCGACGACCACCATGTCAGCCTGGTCGGCGCCCGTGCTGTCGTCCATGGTCACCACCAGCCATCCCTTCTGGCCCCTGTCGGGGCGATAGCTGGACGTGTTCACCGTCAGCGGGATGTTGGCGACCTTGTCCTTGTTGAGCGGCTTGAAGTAGCCGCTGCTGAGGGACGGCTTGAAGGCATCGAAGCGGGCGTTGGCGCTGGTGCCCGCGCCGGTGTCGCCGGTATGCATCTCATCGACCTGCAGCGATTCACCGGCGACGACGTAGCTCTCCACCCAGTAGTCGAATGAGGTCCGGCCGCTCTTGCTCAGGCCGAAGTCACTGGCCAGTGCGGGCAGCAGCAGGGTCGTGCCGTTGGCGGCGACCGTCGCATCGAAGCCACCCACGAGCGCACCGGTCCCGAGGTCGACGACCAGCGCATCGACGAGCCCATTGAAGTCGCCCGCGAACACCAGGCCGTCATCGACCCCGAACAGCAGGTAGTCCGGCGTGCCGTCCTTGTTGACATCGATGAGCACGTCGAACTCATCGGCGGCCGCGTTGGACCACGGCTGCCAGGTGTTGACCGCGAAGACCAGGCATCGGTCGGAACTGTCACGTGACCCGGTGCATACGGAGGTGTCGAGCGACTGGACGCCGGCCGCGCGCAGGTCGATCTCGCCCACGTTGTCCCGGCCGTCGGTGAGGCCCCACGCGTAGACGTCGGCGATGCCCTGGTGGAGGCCGAAGTTCCGGAAGTGGATGGTGGACGTGGCGTTGGACCCGTTCGTGGTCCAGGCACTGCGGGTGTTGTTCACCTGGCGCACGTTGGATGTGCCCCTGGGCACCACCAGCCACGGCACCCGCAGCGGATAGATGCCCGTGCCGCTGCCGCGCGGCTTGGCCACGATCGCACCCCGCACCGTGGTGACCGGGGTGTAGTAGTTGCCGACGTCGTCGACAGCGAGGTTGGGAGCGTGGTCGGGTGCCGCGGCCGGCAGACCCGCCACGGCGCTCTCGGGCAGCGACACCTTCACGCTGATGGTCTTCTTGCTCTTCGCGGGCACCGTGATGGAGCTGGGGCTGATGCGCACCTTGATGCCCCGGGAGCTGCCGTTGAAGGAGTTGCTCAGGTCGTAGCGGATCGATCTCGAGGATGTGTTCTTGATGGCCATCTTCCGCGTCTCGGTGAACGAGGTCGAGCTGCCCGCCACGTTGTCGGCCTGCTGGACACCGAAGGTGAGGCTCGAGGAGCCCGGATCGGTGTACACGTAGGCGACCGTATCGACCGCCTTGCGCGGCTGGCCGAGGCCAGATCCCGCGATGCGCAGGTCATATGGCGACACCTTGCCGGTCGCCGCGGTCCCGATGATGGCGGCCTTGACGTCCCGGGGATCCCATCTCGGATGTGCCTGGAGGATCAGCGCCGCGACGCCTGCCATGGCCGGCGAGGCCATGGAGGTACCCGACAGGCTCTTGCCCTGGCCGGTGGATGCGCCGTCGGCAGAGAAGACCGAAACGCCGGGTGCACTGATGTCCGGCTTCACCGCACTGTCCGCACGGCGCGGACCCGCGGAGCTGAAATCGGCGTTGGCGCGGTACCCGGGATTCGTGATGGTGCCGGCGTTCTTGATGCTCACCGTCTTGCCGTCATCGGTCGTGAAGCGACCCTTGTTGGACGACGCCACCCCGATGAACGGGATGTCCACGCCTGCGATGACGTTCTCGTACGGTGGCAGGGTATCGGCGTTGTTGACCATGATCACGGCGGCAGCGTCCTGCTTGTCGCCTTGGATCGCGCGATCCACCCGGGCACAGATGCCCCGGACGACCACCGCGATCTGACCAGCGTGGAACCCGTTGTACGCATAGTCCTGGGGGAAGCAGCCGAGGCTCTCGTCACCCTTGCCGGTCGAGGAGTCGACGGACGTGCCCGGGTCGTCGTGGAACACGTTGAGCTTGCCGCTGACCGGCAGGTCCGCCCCGTTCGCATCGATCGCCTTGACGTCGGCGCCGGTGGCCATGTCGACCTTGGCGCCGGGGAAATCAGGTTGGGCATCCATGGCGGCCACGGAGATCGCGCGCGTGGCGACGCCGGGGCTGCCGGTCAGGTACGCAGATGCGCCGCTGTTGCCGGACGAGATGACCACGACCACGCCAGCCAGCGCCGCGTTGTCGGCAGCGACTGAGTCCAGTGAGCCGGCATCGCCGAACGACGAGCCGAGCGACATGTTGATGACGTC
>JBBSOS010000131.1:0-7055 GCA_038259505.1 Candidatus Limnocylindrales bacterium
CCCCCGTCAGGCCCGGGAAGGCTCCGGCGTGCCGGGAAGGCTCCGGCGTGCCGGGAAGGCTCCGGCGTGCCGGGAAGGCCTCGGCGCGGTCCCTCGGCGCGGTCCCTCGGCGTAGTCCGGGCACTGTCGGCCCCCGGATCTCGGTCAGATGTCCGATGGGGCGACCTTGTGCACGACTCGCCACGCGCCGGACGGTCCTCCGACGTGCCAGGCGTTCGGCTCGCGCATTCCAGCGTCGGGCCGCGTTCCCCGTCGGATCAGAGATCGCCAGATGTCACGCGATTCGGACCGTTGCCGGGTCAGGTGAACTCGTGACACGGCATACGTCGTCACGGCCCCACATCTGGCGACCACCGGCGCTTCCGGTGGCCGTAGTGTCCGCTCGGTCGCACAACTGGCGATCGGCACCCAGGACGCGCCGGGTAGGATCGGGCACGACGACATATGTCCGGGTTCGGCCAGGTTCGCCAGATCGACGAGAAGGTAACGAGGCTCGCTGCACGCAAGCCGAGCTATGCTGAGGTCATGGGCCGGATGCTGCTGTGGATGGCGACGGCGTTGCTCGGTGGCGTGGCCGTGGTGATGACCAGTCTTGTCGGGCTGCAGGTGATGGTGGTGGCCGTGCCGCTGCTGCTGGTTCGGGACCGATGGCTCGCCGTCTCGGGCTTCCTCACAGGCTTCGGGCTGCTGTGGCTGGCGCTCACCGCACGCCAGCTGACCCTGAGCGATCACGACGGCATCGTCGCGGTGTGGATGTCCGTCGGGCTGGTGCCGCTCGTGGTCGGCGCAATGGTCTCGACCGCGGTCGCCGCGCGACACGTGCGATCGCAGCACGCCGAGAAGCGATGACGAACCGCCTCGCCGGGAGCATGCGTAGGCGTGTGAAGCGGCCGCAGGTCTCCATCACCGACGAGCAAGCTCGGCGACTACGCGAAATCGAGGGTGGCATGCGCACCGACGAACGTCGTCCGGTGTCCAGCCTGGTCGGGGTGATCAGCCTACGTCCCGTCACTGACCGGGTCACGTGCCGCGCGGGTGAGTCCTGCGCTCCTACCGACGATCACATGCCGGCATCGATCGGGTGGACGATGGGGTCGCGGTTACTGCGGAGCTGCATGGCGCACCACTGGCCACCTTGAGCATCAAGCACTTCCCGATGTTCCCAGGCCTGGCGCCTCCTTTCTGAAGCGGCTCGGGTCCCAGAACGACTCACGAGTTGCCGCGAGTGGCCGCGGCCAGGACGTCGCGGTGGTGCACTCCGGCCGTTCCGATTCCCGCGCCGAATATTCGTCAGCTACGTTGACGTCGCGATATCGGCCTCGCCAGCACGAACGCTCCAGCCACCAGCCCGGGGCAGGACGCGATGGTTCGGGCGGCTCTGCAACTCCTGGACCTCGCGCTTGGCGGTCGCTCTCGTTGCATCGGTCGGTGGCAACGCGGCGAGTCCCCGTACCTGCGCCAGTGTCAGTTGCTCCATGTCTGGCATCAGCCCGCGATCGGGTCTGCTCGGGGCGATGAATGCGACAGCCGTCACCCGACCCGAAGATCCCTTGAGTTTGGCCCCGTATGCCATCGCGATCCGATCCCCGATGCGCACGCGAAGCGTCGACTCGACTGGGCAGGTCGGTGCCGGCGCACCAGGGTGGCAGTCATTGAGATACAACGTATCGCACGATTCGCCACGCAACCGTTCGCCAACACTCAGCGTGAGATCACCGGTCACCGAGGCACCGGGTGTCTCCGTGGCCGTCCCGGTGATGATGCGTCGGGCCGATGGTGCTGCGTCCGAGAAGGACGGCCAAGCCGACACCGGAACGCATGCTGCTGACGCTGGCAGCGGCACCACGAGGCAGGCGACTTACGGTCGGGGCCGACAATGCGAACATCCGCCTCATATGTCGCCACAGGATGATGTCGGCGGCCGTGGTCCGATCTCGCAGTCCGCCCAGTCCTCGCCGAGCATCCGGACGTGAGGCAGAGATCAATGCCTGAAAGGTGGTCACCACTCATCGCCTTGTCCCCTCTGTTCGAGCAGGTCCATACCCCGGCGACCAGTCATCTGCGCGTGCCCACGCTCCGCCGGGCGGGGGCGCGTCAAGTTCAGCGCCGTGGCGAAGCGTGCTGTCTGGACGAGCGCGATCGGCGCACCCAGTCTTCCTGACGACCCGGCCCTGATCGCGACCGTGCCGAGCCGCGCCGCCGCCTACACTGACGGCAACCCAGCGAACAGAGGATCCGCCACCCATGTCATTGCCCTACGACCGCCCGTCCGATCCCGCCAAGCGCCATTCCGCGGCGCTCACCGATGGCCCCGACCGGGCCGGCGCGCGGGGCATGCTCAAGGCCGTCGGCTTCACCGACGAGGATCTGGCCAAGCCCATCATCGGGGTGGCGTCGCAGTGGATCGAGACGATGCCCTGCAACCTCAACCAGCGCGACCTCGCGGCGGCGGTCAAGGAGGGCATCCGGGCGGCGGGCGGCACGCCCATGGAGTTCAACACCATCTCGGTGAGCGACGGCGTGACCATGGGCACCGAGGGCATGAAAGCCTCGCTCATCAGCCGCGAGGTGGTGGCGGACTCCATCGAGCTGGTCAGCCGGGGCCATCTGTTCGATGGGCTCGTGTGCCTGTTCGGCTGCGACAAGACGGGACCAGGCTCGGCGATGGCCATCGGGCGTCTCGATATCCCCGCCGTCGCGCTGTACAGCGGCACCATCATGCCCGGTCGCCATGGTGATGTGGACACCGACGTGGTCGCCGTGTACGAGGCGATCGGGGCGTATCGGGCGGGCAAGATCAGTGCCCGAGAGCTGTACGAGATCGAGTCGACTGCCTGCCCCGGAGCCGGCGCCTGTGGCGGCCAGTACACCGCCAACACGATGAGCATGGTGCTGGAGTTCCTGGGCCTCTCTCCTGCAGGCCTGAATGGGATCCCCGCCGTCGACCCGGACAAGATTTCGGCGGCGCGAGCGACGGGCGAACTGGTCATGGACCTCGTCCGTCGGGATGTCCGACCGTCGTCGATCGTGGATCGGCGTGCCATCGACAACGCCATCGCCTCGGTCGCGGCGACGGGAGGCTCGACCAATGCGGTGCTGCACCTGCTGGCCATCGCTCATGCGTTCGACATCCCCCTGGACATCGACGACTTCGACACCATCTCCGACCGGACGCCCATCATCGCCGATCTCCAGCCGGGCGGCCAGTACCGGGCGTACGAGCTGTACCAGTCGGGCGGCGTCAGCCTCGTCACCAGGGAACTGCTGAAGGGCGGCCTCATCGACGGCGATGCACCGACGGTGACCGGCACCAGCCTGGGCCAGATCGCCGGTGCGGCCGTGGAGACACCCGGCCAGGTCGTGGTCAAGCCGCTGGAACGACCCATCAAGCCGAATGGCGGGCTGGCTATCCTGAAGGGCTCGCTGGCGCCCGAGGGCTGCGTCATCAAACTGGCCGGGCACGAGCGCCGCTACCACCGCGGCCCGGCCAAGGTGTACGACTCGGAGACGGAGTGTTTCGGAGCCGTGAGCAGGCAGGAGATCCACGCCGGGGACGTGGTCGTCATCCGCTATGAGGGTCCGGTCGGGGGTCCCGGCATGCAGGAGATGCTGGCCGTGACGGGGGCACTCGTCGGGGAAGGCCTTGGCGATACCGTGGGCTTGCTCACCGACGGCCGGTTCAGCGGCGGCACCCACGGGTTGATGATCGGTCACGTCGCCCCAGAGGCGGCCCACGGCGGACCCATCGCGTTCGTGCGCGAGGGGGACATGATCACCATCGATGTCGACAAGCGCGTGCTGGACCTGGAGGTCGACGCGGCCGAGATCGAGCGGCGCTCGGCGGGTTGGACCCCACCACCCCCCCGGTTCACGCGTGGGGTGATGGCCAAGTACGCACGCTCGGTGTCGTCCGCCAGCCTGGGCGCGGTCACGGATCTCGACTGACCGTCACGGACCTCGGCTGACCGTCACGGACCTCGGCTGACCGTCACGGACCTCGGCTGACCGTCACTTCGTGCCACCCGGCCGGTCCGGTACCTGCCACGTGGCACATGCATCCCCGGCGCCCAAGCCTGATGCTCATGGTCCGGGGGTCGGCATGGATCCCCGCAACCAGGACGAGGAGGTCGCCATGCGACTCGACGGCAGCATCGGCATCGTCACCGGGGGAGCCCAGGGCATCGGGGCCGCAACGGCCCAGCGACTTGCCCGGGAGGGCGCCACCGTCATCGTCACGGACGTGCTCGACGACAAGGGGCACGCGCTCGCGACTTCGCTCGCGCTCGAAGGCCACGGGGTCAGCTACCGCCACCTCGACGTGACCGATGAGGCGGCATGGGAGGCCCTCGTGAGCGAGGTCCGCGCCGAGCATGGCCGACTCTCGTTCGTCGTCAACAACGCGGGCATCGGCACGCTCGAGGGGGTCGAGGATGAAACGGTCGAGGGCTGGCAGCGGACGACCGACATCAACCAGAAGGGCGTCTTCCTGGGCATGAAGCACGGAGGCCGCGCCATCCGCGAAAGCGGTGGCGGCGCGATCGTGAACCTCAGCTCGATCTTCGGAGCCGTGGGTGGCTTCGGCGGCTCGATCGCCTATCACGCGTCCAAGGGCGCGGTCCGGTTGATGACCAAGTCGGCGGCGATCGCGTGGGCGAAGCAGGGCGTGCGGGTCAACTCCGTGCATCCGGGCTTCATCGACACCCCCATGATCGAGCAGGTCAAGGACTCGCCGGTGGGCGAGGTGCTGACCGCCAGCACTCCCATGGGACGGCTCGGCCGGCCCGAGGAGATCGCCGCCGCCATCGCATTCCTGGTCAGCGACGATGCCTCATACATGACCGGGTCCGAGGTGTACGTCGACGGCGGCTGGACCGCGCAGTAGTCGAGTCTGTGCGACGCGACGCGACCCCACGGCCGTCACGGCCCCCGGGGCGCCCGGGGGCCGGTATCGTAGAGGACGATGGCAGCCCACCTCGATGCCCATTGGCTGGCACGACTCGATCAGGCTCGTCGCGCCACCCTGGTCACGATCGGCCCGGACGGGCGACCTCGACCGGTGCCCTGCTGCTTCGCGCGCGTGGGTGATGCGGACCAGTGGTCGCTGGTGACCCCCATCGACGGCAAGCCCAAGCACGCGAGCGATCCGACATCGCTCGCGCGAGTGCGGGACATCGAGCGTGATCCACGGATGGCGCTGCTGGCAGATCGCTGGGACGAGGACTGGACACGACTCTGGTGGGTGCGCATCGAGGGCACGGCGCTCGTGATCTGGCACGACGACGAACCGGCCGGCCACGCAGTCGCGATCGAAGCACTGCGCCAGCGGTACCCGCAGTACCGCGACCATGACCTGGAGCACCTGCCCGTCATCCGGATCTCGGTCACCGCGACTCGCTCCTGGCTGAGCCTCGCTCCCCAGTGATACGCCGGGCCACTTTGCTATGCCGTCGGACCGGCCTTGATGAGTCGACCCGAACGGGTCATCGCGCGGGTGGCGAGCGAGCCGACCGCCATCGCAAGCATCGCCCGGTCCGCCATCGGCAACGGCCGCACGACCGCCAGGAACTGGTCGGCCCGGGCGCGGTCGAAGGCAGCGAGAAGCGCCCCACCCTGCGGGGTCAGGGTGAGCAGCCGCTGACGCCGGTCCGCCTCCTCCTCCGTGCGCCGCAGCAGCCCTCGGCGTTCGAGCCCGGTCGCGATGCGGCTGGCCGCCGACGGCGAGCGACCGAGCGACTCAGCCAGATCGGCCACGGTCAGGGCACCCGTCCCCGCGACGGCATACAGGGCGATGAGTTGCGGGAACCCCAGGTCGTGGTCGCCCAGTTGTGTGGCACAGCCGATGATGAGGTCACGCCAGATCGCGCGAAGCACCAGGATGCGGTCTCCCGGCAGTCCGGCGGAGCCCAGCTCGTCCCGGGCAGCCTGCACGACCGGGTCCAGGAGCCCCTTCGAGCGATGCTCAGCGGCCATGACGGGAACCTCGCTACGGGTGGTCGGATCGGATACGGCGCCCACACACGGGCAGTCGGCTCGGCCGGCACGCACCGGTACCGGGGCCGATACGTGCATGATCGCACATGTCTCCGCCGACAGTCCCCCCGGTTTGGTAGGGTTCGTGGTGGACGCCGCCGGCGGCCTGAGCGCGCCTGCCTCTGGGACACGCTCGATCACCCCCGAGGAGGCCCCACCGCGTGCGACTGGCTCTCGTATTTCCCGGTCAGGGTTCGCAATCCGTGGGCATGGGTCGAGCCCTCGCCGGGACAGGCCCCGGTGGCACGTTCGCCGAGGCAGACGCTGCGCTGGGCATGTCCCTCACTCCCCTCATCCTCGATGGTCCGGCTGAGCAGCTGGACCTGACCGAGCATGCCCAGCCCGCGATCCTCGCGATGTCCATCGCCCTGTATCGTGCGTGGACCATGGCTGCGGACGCCGCTGGCCTGCCCAGTCCCGTCGCCCTCGCTGGCCATTCCATGGGGCAGTACAGCGCCATGGTCGCGTCCGGCGTGCTGGATCTTGCCGACGCGCTCCGGCTGGTGCGAACCAGGGGCCGACTGATGCAGGCCGCACCGACCGGCGCCATGGCGGCCATCATCGGGCTCGATGACAGGCGCCTCCCGGAGCTGGAGGCGATCGGTGCCGCTGTCGGCATCTTCACGGTGGCCAACAGGAATTCGCCGGGGCAGATCGTGGTCAGTGGCGCGACCGACGCGGTGCGGGCCGCCGCCGATGCCGCCAAGGGCCTTGGTGCCAAGCGGGCGATCGTGCTGCCGGTGAGTGTGGCGGCCCATTCGCCGTTGATGGCCGATGCGGCGGACGGCATGCGCGCGGCAATGGCCGACATCTCCTTCCGCGACCCGTCCATCCCCCTGTTGGCCAACGCCGACGCGCGGCCATTGACGAGCGCCGATGCCTGCCGCGAGGAACTCATCGAGCACCTGACGCGCGGCGTGGACTGGGTGCGGGCCGTGGAGGCGATGCGCGCCAACGGCGTGGACACGTTCGTCGAGATCGGCCCCGGCAAGGTGCTCACCAACCTCATCCGGCGCATCGCGCAG
>JBBSOS010000132.1:0-7025 GCA_038259505.1 Candidatus Limnocylindrales bacterium
CGGGAACGGATCCGCCACGACCGGGGTCGGTTGCTGCTGAATATCCTGCTCCAGGCCGTCGTGCTGTTCGTGCTGGGCCGGCTGATCCCCGGCGTGCTCGTCGAGAATGCGGTGGCGGCTGTCATCGCGTCCATGGTCCTGGCGATCCTCAATGCCCTGGTCCGCCCGATCCTGGTCATCCTCACACTGCCCTTGAGCGTGGCGTCATTCGGCGTCGCGTCACTGCTCATCAACACGGCCATGGTCGTGCTCGCAGCGCCCATCGTGCCGGGCATGGAGGTCAATGGGTTCCTGCCAGCGTTCGCCCTGGCGGTCGTGCTCACGGTCGCCACGACCGCCATCCAGGTGGTGCTCACGGTCGACGACGACGCGATCTTCTATGCGGAGCTTGCTCGTCGGATCGGCGCTGCCGACGTCCCCCACGTGGAACCCGGCCAGGCTGGCCTCGTCATCATCCAGATCGATGGGCTTGCTGCTCCCATCCTTGCCAACGCCATCCGCGTCGGCATGGTGCCGAAGATGGCGCACTGGGTCCGATCAGGCGGCCACCGGCTCATCGAGTGGGAGTGCCCGGCGCCATCGCAGACATCCGCCAGTCAGGCGGGGATCCTGCTGGGTGACAACACCGGGATTCCCGCGTTCCGCTGGTACGAGAAGGACAGTGGGCGGTTGCTCGTCTCCAATCGCCCGGCTGACGCGGCAGAGATCGAGCGACGCCTGACCACCGGGGATGGCCTGCTTGCCTCGGATGGGACCAGCATCGGCAACCTCTTCTCGGGTCAGGCAACACGCAACGCGTTCGTCGTGAGCCGCATGAGGGATCCCCTGAGCGACCTGGACGTCGATGCGTTCTCGCTGTACTTCGTCGACCCCGCGGCGTTCGTGCGCACCGTGATGCTGTCCGTGTCGGAGTTCGTCAAGGAGCTCATCGAAGCGAGGCGCCAGCGCCGCCTGGACATCCAGCCACGCGTCCATCGGGGAACGACCTTCGCATTCCTGCGGGCAGCCACGAACGTGGTGCTGCGGGATCTCAACACGACGTTCGTGGTCCGGTCCATGGCGCTGGGGGTGCCGGTCATCTATGTCGACTTCGTGGACTACGACGAGGTCGCCCACCACGCGGGCCCGGAGCGACTGGAGTCGCTGCGGTCGCTCACCGGTGTCGACCAGGTCGTCGCATCGCTGGAACGTGCCGCCCGCGATGCACCGCGCGACTACCGGTTCGTGCTGTTGTCGGACCATGGTCAGAGTCAGGGAGCGACCTTCCGGCAGCGATACGGCCAGTCGCTGGAGGCGCTGTTGCAGGCCCTGATGGGCGGCGCTGCATCCGTGGTCGCCGCCACCGGACGGAGCGAGACCTACGGCCCGGTCGCTGCGCTGCTGGGCGAACTAGCCAAGCGTCCAGGTGCCGCCGGCCGACTGGGCAAGCGGACGCTCCAGAGCGCGGAGGCAAGCGACCGCGTCGACCCGGCGGTGAGCGCTGCCGGTGCGGGTACTCCGGACGCGGCTGGAGCACGGCCGGAGCTGGTGGTCTGCGCCAGCGGCAATCTGGCCAACGTGTACTTCAACGCGTCGCCGGCTCGGATGAGCGCTGAGGCGATCGAAGCTCGCTATCCGGGGTTGCTCGCCTCGTTGGCGGACCACCCGGGCATCGGGTTCCTGATGGTTCGCGCCGACACGGGCGGGACACTGGTCCTGGGGCGAACCGGCCTGATGCATCTCGACGACGGCCGCGTCACGGGTGACGACCCGCTGGCGTCCTTCGGGCCACGGGCCGCCGATCACCTGCGGCGCCTCGACGGGTTCGACCACGTCGGCGACCTGCTCGTCAACAGCACATACGACGCGGACCTGGACGAGGTCGCGGCATTCGAGGAGCTCGTCGGCAGCCACGGCGGCATGGGCGGACCGCAGAACCGCCCATTCCTGCTGGCCCCGACCGAGTTGATGGCGGTCGACCACGAGCCGCTGGTGGGTGCGCCGTCGATCCACAGGCTGCTCCGTGGATTCACCGATTCACTGGGCATCCGCGCGACACCGGATGCGTCGGGGCCGACGTCCGCGGTGCCGGTCCGCCGGGCCCGCGGTCTCTCCGTGGTCGCCGGCTACATCGGGCTGCAGGGGACGGTCCTGGGAATCGTGGGGCTGGTCGCGCTGTGGCTCGCGACCATGGGCGGCGGAGCGGGGTCCGCGACGGATGGACTGCGGGCGACCCTCGGCCCGAGACCAGCGATCACCGGGGTGGTGCTGGTCGGGTTGGGGTCGATGGTCCTGCTCACGGCGTGGGGCGTCTGGCGTCGCCGCCGTCGGGCCTGGATGGCTGCGCTCGCGATCAGTGGACTGTCCGCCATCCAGATCCTGTTCGCCCTTGCCAGCGGCGGACTGCCGGACGTCATCGGCATCGGCATCATCAACGCGGTCATATCCCTGGTGCTGTTCTACTACCTGACCCGACCATTCGTGGCCCACGAGTTCGGTCGTCGACCGTCCCGTCGGAGGAAGGTCCCGTCCGCCGACGCCGCCTGATCCCGCGATCGTCGCCGGCTGACGGTGATGCAAGGTGACCGGCTCGGCGTCTCCGCTGATCGTGCGACCCCTTGTGCGATACTTCACACATGGCGACGAATCTCGATATCGATCCGGCACTCCTGGAGCGCGCGGTGGAGGTCGGCGGGGAGCGCACCAAGACCGCGACCGTCACGCGGGCGCTGGAGGAATACGTGGCTCGTCGTGAGCAGCGGCGCCTGCTTGAGTTGTTCCACGCCCTGGAGTGGGATCGGGGGTACGACTACAAGGCCGACCGGTCCCGCTCGTGAACCTGTTCGTCGACACCAGCGTCTGGTCGCTCGCATTCCGGCGCGACCTGGAGCCGGACGACCCGGCGGTCGAGCGTCTCCGGGACGCCCTCGACACCGGGGAGGCGGTCTTCACGACGGGCCTCGTGCTCCAGGAATTGCTGCAGGGCTTCAATGGCCCCACGTCCCGATCCGCCATCATCGAGCGGTTCTCGGCGTTGCCCCTCCTCGTCCCGGACCGCGACGACCACGTGGCCGCGGCCGAACTGCGGAACCTGTGCCGCCGGGGTGGCGTCCAGGTCGGGACCATCGATGCGTTGCTCGCTCGACTGTGCTCTCGCCACCGGCTGGTGATGCTGACCACGGACCGGGACTTCGAGCGCATGACCGCCCACACTCAGCTGACGCTCTGGCGAGCGTGACCTGTCAGTACACGCAATCCGAGCAGGTCCAGCCGTTGCCGTTGCGTGCGATCACGAATCGTGAGGCGCCTGCGGCGTTCACAGCGCGGACCACGATGGCCCAGACGTCCTTACCGGCCTTGTCCAACCCGATGGGACCGCCGATCTCCCCCCAACCTTGGGCAAGCCACGAGACCGACCCGTTCGAAGCTGGCGCGGTGGCCTGGAGCTCCAGGATGGACTTGGGCAGCGGGGTCGTGGGGGTCAGGCAATATCGACCACCCATGACGGGCTTCCGGGGGCACCGCATCACGCCATAGACCTCGATGGTGGTACCGGGCTGCACCGGCGTGTCCCAGGTGACCTTGAGCCGATAGTCCGGCTGGGTGTTGCCCGTCCACGGGCTCTCGTGCACCTTGAACGCCACGTTCCTCGGTGCCTGCGGTCGATGGGCCGAGCCGGTGCCTGGAGACGGCGGGGGCGAGGGCCAGGATGCCGGAACCACGGTTGCACCTGGAGCGGGTGATGATGGTGGTGCCAACGACCCGATGAACGCCATGGGGTCGCGCAGCCCGTCGTCCACCATGCGCTGGGGGTCGAGGAACATCCCGTCGACCGAATCCTCCGGCTGTCCGACGCGGGTCCAGTCGTACGAGCGCATCGTCGGGTCGACGGTGGTGGCGAGTCGGAGTTCGAGATGCAGCAGCGGCCGCGCAGGCACGCACGATGACGCAGGCGACGCGACCTCCTGGCAGGCGACGCCGGTCGTGCCCAGGACCGTGTCGGTGTCGACACAGGCGCCGACGGTCAGGTCCGGCGAGGGGACGAGGCCCTCGTACACGGAGATCACGCTGGCGTCGGTCTCGGCGGGGTATGTGTAGGGTGCCTCCGGCGGGGATCCCGGGATGGACAGCGACCCGGTGTGCCCTACTACCATGATACCGTCGGCGACCCCGTCGTCGGTCGGTCCCAGGGCCAGGACCGTCCCCTCGCCGATGGGATACACCGGGATACCTGCCGGCGTCCCATCGGTCGCTGCTGGCACCTGCCAGTCATCGCCAGCCTGATACCGGTCACCGGCCGATGGGGCCGGATCGGCCAGGCTCGCATCCGGATCGCCGAACCGCGCGACCAGCCGGGCGGACGTGTCCCGCAGCGGCAGTTGGGCGGTGACCATCGCAGGACATGCCCCCGGGCTCGCACCGGAGCCGGCGGACATGATCGGCCCGGGCGACGAGACCCGGGACGCGGCGGGCGACTGAGCACTCGCGGCATCCAGGGGCATCACCAGCAGCATTCCACCCAGCATGAGCGCCCACGGTCGGCGGGCTCCTGACAACCAACCTGTCGCACGGGCAGCCATCGGAGGGACTCCACTGTCGGCCGCGCTCCGCTCCCTCGCTCGGGCACGGCGATACGGGGACGATACTCCTCCTGCGGCTGGCTGCATGACCGAGCACGTGGGGTCGGCCACCCCACCCTCGCGGAGCAGCGTGATACCCGGTCAGCCTGCGGGCGACGGCACGTTCACGGGCGAAGGCAGGGCGACCGGCGAGGGTGCGGCGCTCGGCATCGCGGACGCTCCGGGGGCAGCCGACGGGCAGGGCGCTTGCAGCGCAGCGGACAGGGCATCCAGCGAGACGCTCACATCGGCGACCGCCTCCCCCACGTCGTCGGACCTTCCGACCATTTCCGCCCCGTGGCACCGCGTCAAGAAACGGCGTGGTGCTCGCGCCTGGGGGTCCTGTGGGCCGCCTATACCCGCGTGAGTCGGGTGTTGCCCGAGAAGGTGACCGATGAGCTACGCGGGAAGTCGATGGTCGCCCGAGTCTCCGAGACGTTGTTCCGGACCGAGACCACCCTGGTGTTGCGGATGGTCATCCGCAGGGAATCCCCCGTTATGTAGCGCACGACCAGCGACTGCTTCATGCCCGCCTTCGAACCACTTGCCGCGACCGCATAGTTCCTGACCGCGATCGGCAGTTCTCCGTAGTGGCGGATATCGATGCCGTCGACGACGCCGATGATCGAGCGAGCCTCCGTCGCGTCGTTGGCCTCGAAGTCGATGCCGTGCAGTCCCACGTGGGTGATCCTGCCGCCGGTGATGGTGACCTCACCGGCCACCGGCGCGATGCCGTTGCGCCCCGCGTAGGCGATATCGGGGTCGATGATGACCACGCCCGTCGGCGTGCTGCTGTCGATACCGGTGCCGACATAGATGCCGTCACCACGCGTGTGACGGGTGACCGGATGATGGAGGGTGATGTCGGACCCGCCGTTGACGGAGATGCCGTGCTCCCACTGGTCGCGGGCGACCCAGGCGTACGAGGCATTCGTGCCGGTCACGCGGGCATCGTTCAGGGTCACGCCCGTGCTGTCCTGGATGCGGATGATGCCGCGAGCGCCCTCCTGGTCACCAACGATGTGCGCGCCTCGGAAGTCGACCGTCAGGTCTCGCGCCGTGAACGACATCTGCCCGATCCGGTAGGTCCCGTTCTCGGCGAGCGCCACGCGCTGTCCATCGTGCGACTCGAGGAACGCACGGAGGGTGGAGGTCACGTCGGTGACACCGGTGGCGTCGCCCGTGAAGACGGCGTCATAGGTGACTGGCGGGGAGGGCGGCGTTGGGTCTGTCCCGTATCCCAGGACGGTGACCCGTTGGATCGCCCTGATCCTGCGGTCGGATGCGCGGATCGCGGCAACCTTGCGCGACCCTGTCTTCGCGGTGAAGGGGACCCTCACGGTGACCTGGAAAGAGCCCCCGGATGTCGTCCGATACGCCGACCACGAATGGGCCGGGTCCCCCGAGAACCGGAACGAGCCTCGCTCGTGGGCGCCGAAGTGGGACCCGGTGATCGTGAGCGAACCACCAGCAGCCACGGACCGGGAGTCCAGGGTCATGGTTGGCGACGCTGCACCAGCTGGGGCTGTGGCTGTGAGTGACATGGCGACCATCGCGACGATCATGATCGGGGCCGCGAGCGCGAGACGCAGGTTCATGCCGGTGGACCTCTGCCGAAATTCCCTGATGTAGGCGGCGTGACGACCCGGCAGTTTACCGCCAGCGAACGGTTCCCTTCGGAAAGCACCGCCAACTACTGGTTCCGTGCACGTAACAACATCGGCGTGGTTGAGCGTGGATGACCGCCAACGTGTGGCGCGTAGGAACCCCCCATGGCATCACCGTGCGGGACATAACGGTACCGGGACCGGACGGCCCGTGACCCTGCGGACCCGAGAGGGCTCGCCCCACCCACTCGCGATGGCCTCATCCCGCCACGCATCCCCGAGGTCTCGCTGCAGGAGCATCAGACCAGTGGCCATCCCCACCTGGTGCTGCTCGGATAGATCCCCTGCTCGGTGAGTGACCGAACGGTCTCGCGGACCTTGGCCGCCAGCGCGGACCGACGAACTGCCACCTCGGGCGCCGCGTACGCCTGATGCCGCTCGCGGATCGCCCTGCACAAGGTCGGATGGACCCGCCATAGCCACGCTCCGCGCCGCAGTCCTCGTACGGGCACGAGGACCATGGCCGGATGCCGGACTGCTCACATCGGGTCCATGACAGTACCCGTTGCGACGACCAGTGGATCCCGTCTCATCGCGGTGTGTCCGAATGGGGTTGCTATTCCCACCACCAGCGCACTTGAACCCGGAAGCTGGCGCGCTCTGCTCGGGGAAGCACAAGTTTGGCGGATTCGGAAATAGACCCAGTAGGTGGCGGTCGCCACCGACTCAAGGTCCTTGGGCAGAGGGAGAGGTGTCGCCGCCAGGGACACGGAGAGTGGCTCCGGCGGTAGGACTCGAACCTACGACCAGGTGATTAACA
>JBBSOS010000133.1:0-6998 GCA_038259505.1 Candidatus Limnocylindrales bacterium
TCGATGCCATCCCGTTGCCGGTCATCAAGGCGCTCCACCTGCCATCAGCAGCTGCGGGTGACACGGACCCCGAGGCGACGGCAGCCGCCGTGGTTCGGCAGGCGGAGGCGTACCGCGCAACGTCGAACCTGTGGGCGATCCTGCTCGATACCGCGGACCCGTCGGTGCCAGGCGGGACGGGCAGGCGAGCTGCAGCCGACGTCGCGGCACTGGTCGCGACGCGCATCCCGGTCATCGTGGCCGGCGGTCTCCAGGCTGCCAACGTAGCAGATGCGCTCCTGACCATCCCGGCCATCGGCGTCGACACCGCGGGAGGTGTGGAGGTGAGCCATGAAGGTTCGGGGCGGCCTGCCTCCATGCGGCCTGCATCCGGGCGCCCTGCCTCCGGCAGACCTGCCAAGGATCCGGTGCGCGTGTCCATGTTCGTCAAACGCGCCCGGGCAGCCAGGTTCGACCGCCCGTCCTTCCCGTTCGGTCCCCGACCTGTCGACGTCGGCATGCTCGAACCGGATGCCCGTGGTCGGTGGGGCCGTGAGCGCCAGTTCGGCGGTCGGTACGTGCCCGAGACACTCATGGCAGCCCTGCTCGCGCTCGAGGCGGCGTACGAGTCGATCCGTACGGAGCCCGAGTTCTGGGCTGAGCTTCGCGAGCTTGGTCAACGGTTCATCGGCCGGCCGACGGGCCTGTACCGTGCTGACCGACTCGCGGCGGAGCTGGAACGCCGAGCGGGCCGGACCCCGGGCAACCTCCGGCTGTACCTCAAGCGCGAGGATCTCGACCACACAGGTGCCCACAAGATCAACAACGCGCTCGGCCAGGCGCTGCTGACCCGACGCCTGGGCAAGTCCCGGGTCATCGCCGAGACCGGCGCCGGTCAGCATGGCGTGGCGACCGCGACGGCGTGTGCGCTGCTCGACCTCGAGTGCGTGGTGTACATGGGCGCGGAAGACATCCGTCGCCAGGCGCCGAACGTGCTCCGGATGCGGGCCCTGGGCACCGAGGTCCGCGAGGTGACCTCTGGTACCGCGACGCTCAAGGACGCCATCAACGAGGCGATGCGCGACTGGGTCACGAATGTCGACACGACCCACTACGTCCTGGGGTCCGCCGTGGGGCCACACCCGTACCCGGCACTGGTGCGTGACCTGCAACGGGTCATCGGTGACGAAGCGGCTGTGCAGCTCCGCCAGGTCGAGGGGCGACTGCCGGATGTCGCCATCGCCTGTGTCGGCGGCGGCTCGAACGCCATCGGCCTGCTGGCGCGCTTCATCGGCGAGCCCACGGTCCGCCTGGTGGGCGTGGAGGCGGCCGGGGAGGGGCTGCATGGCAAGCACGCCGCAGCGCTCGCGGGAGGGTCACCGGGCGTGTTGCACGGCTCCCGTTCCTACCTCCTCCAGGATGATGACGGCCAGGTGGTGGATGCTCATTCCATCTCCGCGGGTCTCGACTACCCGGGCATCGGGCCGCAACTGTCGGCGATGTTCGAGGGCGGTCGGCTGGAGATCTTGGGTGCGACCGACGACGAGGCGCTCGACGGGGTCCGGATGCTCACCCGGACCGAAGGCATCCTGCCGGCTCTCGAGCCGGCTCACGCCATCGCCGCGCTGGGTGCCTGGCTGGCGGGTACGACGGCGCTCGAGCCGCTGCCCGACGATCCGGTCGTGCTGCTGGGCCTGTCGGGTCGTGGCGACAAGGACCTGGCCGCCATCGCTGATCGCCTGGGGTTCGGCGCATGAGCGCGCCCGCTGACGCAACAGTCGCTCTGACAGCGGGTCCAGTGGTGGCCGCGCCGGCGGGGGCCGAGCGCATCGGTGCGGCATTCGCCCGCGCGGGGTCCGAGGACAGAGCGGCACTCATCCCATACGCCGTGGCGGGATACCCTGACGCGTCAACGTCGGAGCGCATCGCCCTTGGGCTCATCGACGCCGGTGCCGACGTGCTCGAGTTCGGCCTGCCGTATTCCGATCCGCTCGCAGATGGGGCCACGTTGCAGCGAGCCAGCCGCGTCGCGCTCGCGGCTGGGGCGACGCTCGATCAGTCGCTGGGCCTCATGGAGCGGGTCGCGAGGGGCCGCCCGGAGACCCCCATCGTGGGCATGGGCTACGTCAACCAGTTGCTGGGCGGCAGGGACGGGGGCTCCATCCTGCGTCGCCTGGGGTCCGCCGGCGTGGCAGGGCTCATCCTCGCCGACCTGACGCCAGATGAGGGAGGGGACCTGCAGGCCGCCGCCGCTGCGGAGGGGCTCGCCGTCATCTATCTCGTCACTCCCACCACGACGCCCGCGCGCCGATCGTTCATCGCGTCGCGGACCGGGGGGTTCCTGTACGCGGTGTCGCTGGCCGGGGTCACCGGCGCGCGGTCAGCCCTGGCATCCGGCGTGGGCCGGTTCCTCGATGAGGTGCGAGCCCTGAGCCCGGTGCCGGTGGCGGTCGGCTTTGGCGTCTCGAAGCCGGCACATGCCCGCCAGCTCGCGCCACATGCGGACGGCATCATCGTGGCCAGTGCCCTGGTCGATGCGCTGGGCCCATCGGGCACCGATGTGCCACGCATGACGGCTCTCGTGTCATCGCTGCGCGAGGCTGCCCGGCGCGCCTGAGAGCTGGGTGGTGCCGCCCGTCAGAGACCGAGTGATGCGAGGTAGTGCAGATTGCGTCGCTGGCCCGCCACGAGTTGCGCTCGGGTCATATCGGCGTGGAGGGATTGGTCCTGTTCCACCACCAACCAACCGGAGTAGTCGATCTCATGGAGCGCTGCCATCACGGCCGGGATGTCCGTATCGCCGTCGCCCAGCGCGCAGAAGACACCCCGACGAAGTGCCTCGGCCAGCCCGGCACGCTGGGCGTCCGGCCTCTGCGGTCGTAAGCGGTCGTGCATGATCGGTCCGCCAGGTCAGGGCTCCAGTCGCGCCTCGGCCAGCGTCACGACATCGCGTAACAGGTCGAGTTGCTCGATTCCAAACGAGCTCGGCACGAACACGAACGTCTCGAACGTCGCCGCACCGTAACGGATGATCCGTTCGGCAGCGGCCTCCGGACTTCCCCAGATGACGTCGAGTTCGGGATCCCAGTGGAGTGTCCCGTAATAGGGCAGGAGGTCAGCCATGCCCCGTGCGAGCGCCGCGTCCGGATCGGCGCCGAGTGCGAAGAACGCGGTCGCCCCCAGTGGCAGGGAAGCAGGATCGCGGCCATGCTCGAGACATGACCGATCGAAATCTGTCCGCATCCGGCTGGTCGCATCCAGGCCCGCGGTGCCGGACATGTGGCCATCGCCCAGGCGCACCGCGCGCGCCCGAGCTGGCGCCGAGTCGCCCGCCAGCCAGAGCGGGATACCTCGTGGACGGACAGGGCGGGGGCCAACGGGTCCCACGTCGATCTGGTAGTAGCTTCCCTCGTGATGCACCGGCTCTCCCGTCCAGGCGAGCCGGATGATAGCCACCATCTCCTCCAGGCGAGCCCCACGTCCTGAGGCTTCCTGTCCCGTCGCAGCGTAGTCATCGAGGCGATGGCCAACGCTCATGACAAGTCGAGACCTGCCGGCCGACAGCACATCCAGCGTGGCGAACGTCTTCGCTATCTCCACGGGTGTGCGGATGGGGGCGATCAGCGTGGTTGGTGCCAGTTCGACACGCTCCGTGACCGCGGCGACCGCGCTGAGCGTCGCCAACGGGTCCAGATTGCCGTAGACGATCCGATCGCCGACCCACAGCGAGTCGAAGCCGAGCTCCTCAGTCTTGCGAGCGTAGCCTAGGATCTCCGTTCGCGTAGCGCCCGGCAGATGCGACGGGATCCCGATCCCCCACTTCGTCATGTTCCTTCTCCTCGCGTCTTGTGCAGTTCCCGAGCGCCATCACCTGGCGCGGTCGACCTCAATTCACCCCTCCGGTCAGGCCGTGCACCAGCCTGCGATTCAGGAGGACAGCCGCAAGCACTACCGGCAGGACCGTGATCTGGGAGAGCACGGCGAGCTGACCCCAGGTGATGTCCGTCGAACTGAACGTGGCCAGGAGCGCGACGGGCAGTGTCTTGGTGCTCGGTGAAGTCAGGAGCAGCGCAAAGATGAAGTCATTCCAGGAGAACAGCATGCAGAACAACGCGGCGGCGATGATGCCCGGCCTCGCGAGCGGCAGGGCGACCCGGACGAAGCTGCCCCAGCGGGAGCAGCCATCGCATCG
Source organism: Candidatus Limnocylindrales bacterium (assembly GCA_038259505.1). Taxonomy (GTDB): domain Bacteria; phylum Chloroflexota; class Limnocylindria; order Limnocylindrales; family CSP1-4; genus JAFMJV01. Next base: position 4,172 of record JBBSOS010000133.1, read on the forward strand.
TGCCGCCTCTTCCGTTTCGATGGGTACTTCCCGGAACGTCGACTGGAGCATCCAGACGACGAAGGCCGCATTGAGGACGGTGTTGATGAGGATGACGGCCATGTAGGTCCCCAACACGTGAAGGTCGCGCATCAGCAGGTACGACGGCAGCAGCATCGAAACCGGCGGCACCATCCGCACGATGAGGAAGAAGTAGGCCAGCCATCTCAGGCGCACTGATCCGGTCCGGGCGAGGGCATACGCAGCGGGCACTCCGAGCAACAGGGACAGGATGGTCGAGCCGCCCGCGATGATGATCGAGTTGCGCAGGTACGCCAGGACATCAACGTCCCGGAATACGGTGGTGTAGTTGTCGAGCGTTGGTTGGAAGAACAGCTTGGGCGGCGCCGCAAAGACATCCTTCGGCGACTCGAACGATGTGAGCAGTAGCCAACCGATCGGGAGCAGGAAGAATACCAGCGCAGCCAGCACAGCTAGCCGGCGGAATGCCCGTGACTGGCGAGATTCGAACATCTAGGCCGCCCGGGCGCCTCCGGTACGGCGGGCGCGCGCCTGCCGGCTGATGATCTGGATATAGACGATGGAAAAGAGACCGATGACGACCAGCAGCACGGTCGACAGCGCCGCCGCGTAGCCCATGTCGAAGAACACGAGGCCCTGCTTGTACACATAGAAGTTCAGGACCGTGGTCGACAGGCCCGGTCCTCCCTGCGTCATCGCGAACACGGCATCGAAGACCTTGAACGCATCCATCGTCCGGATGAGCAGCACCAGCAGGATCGTGGGCGCCAGCATCGGCAGCGTGAGATGCCGAAGGATGCGCCACGGTGATCCACCATCGACCCGGGCCGCTTCGAACGGCTGGATCGGCAACGACTTGAGGCCGGCGAGGAGCACCAGCATCACCAGCGGTGTCCACTGCCACGCGTCCACCAGGATGATCGAGGCCATGGCCGTGTCGGGACTGGCCGTGAGGCCGTGCGAGATGCCGAAGACGTGCGTGAGGTAGTAGCCGATCGTACCGAAGTCCGGATTGAGCATCGCCCGCCAGACCAGACCCGCGACCAGCGGGGTCAGCGCGATGGGAATCAGGAGCAGCGCGGCGGCGATGTGGTTGAGCCGCGTATCACGCCACAGGAGCAGGGCTAGACCGAATCCCACCACGAACTCAACGCTGACGGCACCGATCACGAAGACCAGTGTGTTGACGAGTGCCGTCCGACTGCTGGGATCGGCAAAGGCTTTCGCGTAGTTGTCGAGCCCAACGAAGGTGCGCACCTGGTCAGGATCCGTCAGCCGATACTGGAAGAGGCTGATGCCGACTGCGTACACGAGCGGCCAGATGGAGACGACCAATACGTAGACCGTGATGGGCAGCACCATCAGCACGAACAGCAGACGGCCACCGCCCCGGTCAAGACCCGGGCGACGTCTCACGCCGAGATCGATGGCGGTGTGTTTCGGAAGTGCAACATCATGACGATACCGGCAAACGGCCGACTCGCCTGATCCAGGCATCGATGGTTGACAGTGGGTCAGGGGAAGAGCGGTTCGATGGTGGCCTGTGCCTCGTCCAGCGCTTCCTGCGAGGTCTTCTCGCCGTGAAGCGCCTGGTTGACCGCCAAACCGATTGCGTCCTGCATCCGGGAGTACTGCGGGATCCGTGGTCGGAAGTCCCCGTCGCCGTGCTCGAATGAGTTCGCGATCTGAGCCTGCCACGGGTAGGCTGCCAGCATGTCGGGATCGGTCAGAGTGCTCTTGCGAATGTACGAGCCACTGCCGTCCTTGACCCATTCCTTCTGGACGTCCTTGCTGGTAAGCCACTTGATGAAGGTCCATGCGGCGTCCTGCTGGCTGCTGTCCTTGTTGATTGCCAGACCCCAACCACCGAAGCCATACGTCGGCTCCATGCCCGCGGCAGTCGGTGCCTCGATGGTGCCGACCTTGCCCACGATCTCCGACTGTGCGGAATCCTCGTAGCCGGAGCGGGCCACACTCCAACCCTCCTGCATCATCGCGGTCCCGTTCTTGAATGCCGTCTCCCGAGCGCCCCAGTCGTAGTCATAGGCACCTGGGGGCGCATAGTCGAAGAGGCTCTTGAAGAAGTCAAGATTCGCGACATTCGCAGCGCTGTTGATGGTCAGCTTGCCATCAGCATCCAGCAGCGATCCGCCAAGCTGGGCGTTATAGACCATCCAGTCCTGGGCACCTGCTGCACCGCTCTGTCCGTTGATGGTGATTCCGAACTGATTGTTGGACGCGTCCGTGAGTTGCTTGGCCGCGTCTCTCATCTCTTCCATGGTGGTTGGCGCCTTGATGCCGGCCGCATCGAAGACGTCCTGCCGATAGTTCAGCAGGTTGGCATAGCCGGCCATCGGGAAGGCCACCTGGCTGTCCTGCCAGCCGCCGAGCGTCCACGTCACCGGATAGATGTCCGCCACGTCGATCTCATCGGCGTCCCGGTCGATCAATGGCTTCAAGTCGACCGTGTATTGGTTCTGGGCGAACTCCCCGGACCAGACGATATCCATTGTCACAAGGTCATAGTTCGCCGTGTGCCCCACGAAGTCCGCCGTGGCCTTGGAATACAACTCGGGATAGCCCAGGACGTCGACGACGACCTTGGCGCCGGTCGCGGCCTCGAACTCCGGAGCCAGCTTCTGGAGCACTGGTGCGAATTGGTCGCTCTGGGATGCGAGATTGAGCGTGACCCCGGGGTACTGGGGCAACGCGTCGCCCGAAAGGGCCGGGGACTCCTGACCGAATGCTGTCAGCGAAGTCCCCGCGACGAGCACCACCGAGAGTGCGACCGCCGCGGAACCTGAGA
>JBBSOS010000134.1:0-6943 GCA_038259505.1 Candidatus Limnocylindrales bacterium
CATACGCCGGGGGCGCAGGCTCATACGCCGGGGGCGCAGGCTCATACGCCGGGGGCGCAGGCTCATACGCCGGGGCCGGCACAGCAGCGACCGGTGATGGGGCGCTGTCCGCCGCGGACGGCTCCTGCTGGGCCCAGTCGCCCGTCGTCGGCGTCTGGTCCCAGGTGCGGTCATTGTCCGCTGGGACTGGCGCCTCGCTGGCCTGGGCCCAGGCATCGGTTCCCGGGACATCGGCCGGCGTCGCGGCCTGTGACCACTCGGTCGTAGCCCGGGATCCGGCCGCCGGCTGCGACCATGCATCGGTTCCTGGTACATCGGCCGGTGCAGCCCAGGTGCTCGTGGGTACGGCCTGGGAGCCGGTGTCGCTTTCGGCCGGGGTCACGTCGGCGTCGTCGTACGACGCCGTTGCATGGCCCGCCGCCACGCCGTCAGTCGCGGCCCATGTATCGACCCCCGCGTCGGCAGCCACCTGCGTCGCCTGTTCCGGGATGATCTCCCACGGCTGCGATGCGTCGTCGTCCGGGGTCGCAGGCAGCGCATCGACAGGTTCCGGTTGCCACGGATCGCCCGGGCGCTGTGGGTCGCTCATCCGGGTCCCTCCTTGGTGACGACTGTGCGCGAACGTGGGCAGTGTACCCACCCCACGCGGGGACGCATCGTCCCATCGGTCCGGGCCAGATAGCCCCATCGCCGGATCTGGTCAGGCACCGAAGATCCGGGCGAGCTCGAAGGGACTGGTGGTCTCCAGCTGATCGTACCTGCAATCGGCTGGCTCGCGGTCGAGGCGCCAGCGCCTGAAGGTCGTTCCGTGACGGAATCGGGCGCCTTGCAGATGGTCGTAGGCGACCTCGCACACCCGCTCCGGCCGAAGTGGCTCCCATGACAGGTCGCGTCCCGCATTCCAGCGGCTCGTGACTCCCGGGACCCGCTTCCCGCTCGCAGCCATCTCGTCGGCCCACTCGGCCCAGCCTGCCCATGGATGCCCGACGAGAGCGTCGATCCGGAGGGGCGCCAGCTCGTCCGCGAGCTCGCGTCGCCGTTCCATGGTGAAGCTGGAGGTGACCCCAACGTGGTGGAGGACACCGTCGTCATCGAACAGGCCCAGGAGCAGCGAGCCCACGATACCCTCGCCGAGCTTGTGCCAACGGAAGCCAGCGACCACGCAGTCGGCGGTACGCTGATGCTTGACCTTGACCATCGCCCGCTTGCCCGGCTGGTAGGGAGCGTCCAGCCGCTTGGCGATGACGCCATCGAGCCCGGCGCCCTCGAAGCGCTCGAACCAATCCTGTGCCTTCGACCGGTCCAGCGTGGCCGGGGTGAGGTGGACCGGCGACGAGCTGCCGGTCAATGTGGCCTCTAGCCTCGCCCGCCGCTCGCCCTGGGGGACCGGGCTGAGGTCCTCGTCATCGAGTGCCAGCAGGTCCCATGCGACGAACGAGGCGGGTGACTGTTCCGCGAGCATCGCGACTCGTGAAGCGGCAGGGTGGATGCGGAGCAGCAGCGCCTCGAAATCGAGCCCGCCCGGACCGGCGATGACGATCTCGCCGTCCAGCACGCAACGGGCTGGCAGTCGTTCCCGCAGAGGTGCTGCCAACTCCGGGAAGTACCGGTCGAGCGGCTTGAGGTCACGACTCTGGAGCAGGACCTCGTCACCGTCGCGGAAGCAGATGGCCCGGAAGCCGTCCCACTTGGGCTCGAACAGCCAGCCATCGCCCGCGGGCAGGCCATCGCCCGGTTTCGCGAGCATGGGTGCGAGCGGTGGCTGAAGGGGCAGCTGCATCCCCTTCACGATACCCGGCAACGCGGCTCCCGGATCGCCAGGGCTGTTGCGCGGGCGACGCATGTGCGGTGGTAGCCTCAGGAGATGCCCGAACCGACCTTCCGTGGCGACCCCTACCGGGTGCTCGACGTACCCCGTCGGGCAACGCCCGAGGAACTCAAGCGTCGCTGGCGCGACCTGGCGCGCGAACACCACCCCGATCGTGCGGTCGGTGACGCTCCAGAGCAGCAACGCCTGACGGCACGCATGGCGCGCATCAACGCCGCATACGACCTGCTGCGCGATCCGGTCCGCCGAGCACGTCACGACGCGTCGCCGTCGGCCCAGCGCGCCTCGCACGATCCGGATGAGCCGGGGGATGGCTCGGGACGGTGGCGCGAACCCGGGGCATCGAGCGAGACCGGGGTCCCCGGCCGGCACAGACCGGACGGGCCACCAGCACCCGCCAGGTCCCGCCCGGTCACGGCCCGCTTCGACACCAGCACCGTGCTCCGGCGTCGTGACACGGTCACCGGTAGCGGCCCGCGTCCACTGCAGGGGCAGGGTCCGCGCCCACGAAGCATCGACGGGGCGCCCGACCTGCGAGCGAGCACGCCGACGGGACCCGTGAGTCGCCGGACGACCCTCCAGCCACGGGTGCCCACCCTGGATCAGGCGCGCGCCTGTCCCCTGGAGTTCGGACGCTTCCATGGTGCGACGCTGGGGGAGGTCGCCGACCGGGAGCCGACCTATGTCGACTGGATCGCACGGACCATCACTCGGGACCGGGACCTGGTGATGAGCGCCAGGGTCATCGCGGCGGACCTGGATGCGAGGGGCATCGAGCGCGCGGTGCGCCCGTCACGACCGGGGTTCGGCGCTGCCTCCCCCGAACGGGAGGCAGCCGAACACTCGGCTTGGTGAGAAGGGGAGGAGCGCGATGATGGATGATCCCGCCGTCGTCATCCCTGGCCGGTCGGTCCCGGTATGGCCGGTCCTTCCTGTTATTCGACTCGTGATCCGGTAGCGGCGGTCCTCAACGTTCGGTGCATACGCGCCGCAACGTGAAGCGGAAGAGGATCGCGTTTCGTTCCAGACCCGGTTATCGACGCCTCGGAGCCGCCCCCGACGTAACGGAGGACGACGGCACCGATGACGTTATGGGTGGACGCCGCGGGAGGCAATGGCGCCATGGTCATCCGCGGTTGGGACCATCCGCCCGGGGGTGATGCGATCCGGGCCAGTCTGGTGTGGTCAGGCAGGCAGGACCACTAGGGATCGTGTCTTGCAGTTCCATATACCACTACACATTGTGGTCGATGGTTCAGTGGCCGTGGGTCGCCAGATACCTCTGCAGATCGACCTTGCCGACCACCTGGTACCGCACGTCGTGCCGCGTGAAGCACGCGTTCCGGACACCCTTTGGCTTGAACACCTTGCACGAGAGTGCGGCCGAGAAGTCGAAGACATAGGCGGCGCTCGCATACGGTCCACGGTCGATGACCGGCGCGACCGCGGTGATGCCACGCCACTTGAACCGCACCAGGGTGCCGCATGGCAGCGTCCGGTGAGCGACGCCGACGACCGTTCGGGTGTACCGCACGCCGCACGCTGTGCGGTTGCCATAGAACCCCGGCCCGTACCACGTGACGATGGGAGCGTTGCGCCAACTTCCTGACGCTGTGCCACCGCCGGGGCGGCTTGCCGCCGCCCGTCCTGCCGCGGCTCGCTTCGCGGCAGCGCGTTTCGCCGCCCGACGCTGGGCCGCACGCCTGGCTTCAGCGCGCTGGGTCGCAGCACGTTTGGCCGCAGCGCGTTCGGCGGCACGGTGCCTGGCTGTGCGCCGGGCGGCCAGTTGCTTCGCCTGTCGGCCCTGGCGTTGCTGCTCGGCCCTCGCGACCCGACGTTGGTCCGCCTGTGCTGCCGGGCGGGCGGCCCGCACGGCCGCCGCCTGCTCGTGGGCATTGAGGTACCACGACAATTGGGCACTCGCCGTGGGGCAGTCCGGGTCGAGGGTCAGGGACACCTGGACCGGCTCGGTAGCCGCGAGCAACGTCGCGAGCTCGGCGCGACTGACCGAATCGGCGCCTTCCTGGGCGAGACCGACGGCAACGGGATCGCAGCCCGGGACCATGGCGGCGGGCACCGGTGCCGATGTGGGCCTGACCGGCCTGACGACACGCCAGCGCACGTCCGCGAGGACGCCACGACTGATCGCAACGAGGCTGTCGGTCGGCCGGTCAACGTCCGTGGATGGCGCGACCAACGTGCTCGGAGCTTCTGGAGCGTCCTTGACGAGGCCCGACTGGGGAATCGTCACGAACGCCATGACAAGGGCGGTGGCAAGGGCGACAGTCCAGACGTCTGGGGCGTCCGGTACCTGCCAGTGCCACCTCAAGAGGTGTCGCACGGCACGACCCCTCAGGCGCGAGGGCACCGACCGACTGTATCAGATCGGCATCATCCATGGATATCCCGCCCACCTCACTGCATATCCACTTTCGTTGCACGCACGCAACAGAAACAGGACTTTCGGGGTAGTACCCCAGGATTGGCGCCACGAGGGATCTGGCCCACGGGCATAGGACCCGGCGGATCGGGCCCGCACAGCAAACACCCCGGGGGGGAGGTCCCCGGGGTGCTCCGTGATCGGCAACTGTGCGGCTCGGCGACTGCATGCTCGGCAGTTGCGTGATCGGCTACCTGTGGGCCGCTACGGCTTGGTTCGGTGCGCCGCCACCCACCGGCGTGTCGGTCAGGCCTTCTGGGGCACGAACTCGGACAGGCCGAACTGCTGCTCGAGGCGCTCGAGTGGCTGGAAGCCGACGACACCCTTGGGCTGCTGGCCGGGCCGGAAGAAGGCGATGGTCGGGATGCTCATGATCTGGAACGCCTGCGAGATCGCTGGATTGGCATCGACGTCGACCTTGACGACATCGACCGCACCCTCGTACTTGCTGGCGAGCTTCTCCATCTCCGGGGCGACCATCTTGCAGGGGGTGCACCAGGTCGCCCAGAAGTCGACGACGACAGGCTTCTCACTCTTGAGGACGAGTTCCTCGAACGTTGCTTCGGTGGCTTCGATGATGGCCATCGCTGGTCCTTTCTCCGCGGCTGCGGTGGGGTACGTGACCGTCAGTCGGCCAGCGACCTGATGAGGCGATAGGCCTCGAGGATGCGTGGGTCGCTCAGGCGATACAGCACGGTACTGCCGTCGCGTCGCGTGCTCACAAGGCCCGCGGAGCGCAGCACCGCGAGATGCTGGCTCATGTTCGGGATCTGACAGCTCGCGTCCCGGGAGAGGTCGCTCACCGAGCGTTCCCCGTTGGCGAGGATCTCCAGGACGCACAGCCGCTTGGCATCCGCGAGTGCGCGGCTGATGGCCGCGTAGCGCAGGCGGTCTGCCTCGGGTGACACATCCGGACACGGTCCGGTGGTCGCACGAGGCGCGGTGGTGGTCGTCATGGTCTGCATATTGTCTCAGTGTTTGCGCAAGCACGCAAGCGTGAGGTCACACGTGATCAGGCACGCGGGGCGCCGGGGATCGCGATGTTCGGGTCGGCCTACACTGCCTTCGTGGAACGACGTGGGGACGATTCGCAGCCCAGGGATGTGGGCATGCAGGAGATCCAGGCTGCCGCCGAGCGGGTCCGCGGACGCATCGCACACACGCCCCTGTTGCACTCGCGCACCGCCGCGCGCCTGGTGGCGGAGCGCACGGGAGTGCACCTGGGCGGTGCGGGCATGGCCGATCGACCGGGTGGCGACGCCGGTCCAGGGGACGCCGAAGCGCGCATATTCCTCAAGGCCGAGCATCTCCAGGTGACGGGCTCGTTCAAGGCCCGGGGCGCGGTCAATCGCGTCCTGACGATGACCGCCGAGGAGCAGGCGCGCGGCATCGTGACCATGTCCGCTGGCAACCACGCGGCCGCCGTCGCGTATGCCGCCTCCGCCTCGCGGATCCCGGTCACCGTCGTGATGCCCGTCGGATCGTCGCGGGCCAAGGCCGAGGCCGCTGCGGGCTACGGCGCCACGGTCGAGCTTTCTGGCGCACACGTGGGGGAAACGTACCAGCGGCTGCTGCAGCTCCAGGCGGAGCATGGATCGGTGTACGTGCCGCCGTTCGATGACCCGCGGGTGATCGCTGGCCAGGGCACTGCCGGTCTCGAGATCCTCGCTGACCTGCCACGGGTGGATGTGGTCGTGGCCGGTGTCGGTGGTGGCGGGCTGCTCGCCGGGGTGGCGGCCGCCGTGAAGCAGGCGAGTCCCGGGGTCCGGGTGTACGGGGTGGAACCCGTCGGCAGCATCGCCATGACCGCGGCGCTTGCCGCGGGGAGACCGATCGACGTTCTGCCGGTGTCCATCGCTGACGGACTCGGCGCTCCCTTTGCCGGGGCGTGGACGCTCGACCTGTTCCGGCGGTACGTGGACGAGGTGATCGTGGTCGAGGAACAGGTCATCGCCCATGGGATGCGGTTCGCGCTCGAGCGGATGAAGCAGTTGCTCGAGCCGGCAGGTGCTGCGGCGCTGGGCGCACTGCTGTCGGGTGCCGTCCCGGTCCGGGAGGGCGATGTGGTGTGCGTCATCGCATCGGGAGGCAACGTCGATCTCGATCGCGTGCCCACGCTCCTGGCGATGGCGGATCAGTCATAGCCCAGCTCGCCCAGGCGTCGGTCGTCGATGCCCGCGTGGTGGGCCAGTTCGTGCACGACCGTGCGGCGGATCTCGTCCGCAAGCTCGACCGGATCGGGGAAGTCTTCCTGAAGTGGCACCCGGAAAAGGGTGATGACGTTGGGGAACGGGACGGCGTCCGCTCCCCACTCCACGAGCGGCGTGCCCTCGTAGATGCCGTACAGCCAGCCGTCCGGGTCATCCGCGTCTCGGGCCTGGTCGGCGGAGGGCACATCTTCGACCACCACCGCCACGCTATCGAGCAGTCGGGCGATGTCCTGAGGCAGACCATCGAGCGCGGCCTGCACCTGCAGCTCGAATGGCCCTGGTTCGGGGCTGGCCGACGACACGTGCGGCAACGGACGGTGACGAGCGGGGCTTCCGCGGCGCCGGATGGGCATCGCTGCCTATCCTAGCCCGATGATCCCCACCGACTGGTCCGGCGCCCATCCACCGCTGCGCGGGTCCCTGGTGCCCGACCGAGCGTTCGACCCCGAGTCGATGGTCGTGCGC
>JBBSOS010000135.1:0-6906 GCA_038259505.1 Candidatus Limnocylindrales bacterium
CCGCGGCGCCCAGCGGTGCGCCGAACAGCGTCGTGAAGCCGGCCGCCGCGACGACCAGCCCCGAGCTGAGGCTGGCCACGGTCGCCGATCCCCAGATCAGCGTGTCGGTGACGCCTTCCAGGCGGGTCCGCTCGATGGCCACCAGGCCACTCGCGAGGAGCGTCGACCCCGCCACGTAGCCGAGGTTCCAGCCATAGCCGAGGAGGAACAGGGCCACGAAGATGAGCATCCCGCCATCGGGTGGCGCGAGCGCCGCGAGTGCCGCCGCGATGGCGAGCACGGCCATGCCCAGGAACACGACGGGGATGCTGCCCAGCCGGTCGGTCAGACGACCCGACAGCGGCGACAGGGCGTACATGCCGAACACGTGGGCGCTGATGACCAGTCCCACGGTCTCCAGGTCGTGGCCATGCTCGGTCATGTGCAGCGGTGTCATGGTCATGATGAGCACCATCACCACCTGGCCCGCGATGAGCGCGACCATCGCCACGCCCACAGCCGGCCGTCGCAGCAGGGCCCTGAGCGGCGGCGCGACGGCTCCGGGGACGGCTTCCTCATCGACGCGTTCGTCCGCGAGCGCATAGGGATCGGGTCGCAGGCGCCAGAAGGTGAGCAGCGCCGCTGCCGACACGAACACGACCGGCACCAGGTACACCCCGACCAGCTCCGAATGCCCACCCGACCCGAGCATGCGGCCCGTGAGCGCGCCGAGACTCGGGCCGATGATGGCGCCGATGGTCGCCGCCCAGACCACGATGCCGATCGCGGAGGCGCGCCGGGAGACCGGGAACATGTCCGCGGCCGCGTATCGGGAGAGTTGGTTGGCGCTGTTGCCGACGCCCATCAGCACCGTCGCGAGCAGGAACAGCGGGAACGACCGGTTCATGACGGCGACGATGGCCACCACGGCTCCGACGGCACCGGCGGTGTATCCGACGGTCAGGCCCGCGCGTCGGGTCCGCCTGATCATGAGCGCCGAGAGGAGGCTCGCGCCGGCCGCTGCACCCAGCACGGCCGCGGCGCCCGGGACGCCAGCCCATGCCGAGCCACCCGCCAGGTCCTGGGCGACGATGGTGGCCACCGTGGCGGCCGCGATGTAGCCCGTGCTGCCGAGGCCGACCCCGGCGAACAGGGTCCGGACCGCGCGCGTCCGTGCCCGCCCGGGATCCAGGACGGGGACGGATGCCGTGGCTGCGGTCATGGATGCTACGGGAGACGCTCCAGCACGATCACCGGGATGACACGGTCGCCGGCACGCGCCTCGTACTCCGTGAAGCTCGGGTGGGTGGCCGCGTGCTGATCGTACAGGCGCCGTCGCTCCGCCGTGTCGGATACCACGCTCGCCTGGACCCGGAATCGCTCGCCGCCGGCCTCCACGGACGCGGTCGGCTCCTTGACCAGGTTGAGGTACCACGCCGGGTGGGTCGGTGCGCCGTTCTTGGATGCGATGATGACCATGCGGCCGTCATCGACGGTGTACACCAGGGGTGTGGTCCGCGGTTCGCCCGACTTGGCGCCGACCGTGGTCAGCAGCAGCACCGGCCGCCCCGCGAACGGCCCTGAGGTGACGCTGCCATCGCCCGTACGGATCTCCGCGATGAGGTCCCGCTCCATAGCGGCCCAGTCCATGGCCATGATTCATGACTCCTTCAGGATTACGGTGTAAACATACGACGCACACCGTATCACGCAGCAAGTCGTTCGATCATGCCCGGGGCCTCGCGCCATAGGCAGCTGCCTCGCTGGCATCGATGCCGATGGACACGACGCTCGACGGATGGCGCTCCAGCAATCGTGCCAGGGTGGTCGCGGAACTGAACAGGGCGACGGTCCGGCCCCGGGAGTCCTCCACCAGCGACACGCCATAGCCAGCGACGTCCTCGTGGGCACCGACCACCAGACGGGCTGCGACCCACTGGGTGGGCCGCAGTTCCACCCGACAGCCGAACTCGTTCTCGAGGCGATACCGGGCGACCTCGAACTGGAGGTCGCCGACCGCGGCGAGGATGGGCTCCATGTCACCGATACCCGGGCGACGCAGGACATGCACCACGCCTTCCTCGTCCAGTTGCACGATGCCCAGGCGGAACCGCTTGTAGCGGCCCGAATCGACGTTGCGGACCGTCACGAAGCGTTCCGGTGCGAAGGTCGGGATGGGCGGGAACGTGATGGCCTCCTCCTCGTACAGGGTGTCACCCACGAGGACGCCATTGGCGTTGACGGTGCCCACGATGTCACCCGCGACGGCATCATCGATGGTCACCCGATCCCTGCCGAACAGCTCGTGCGCGAACCGGAGCGTGATGTGGCGCTCGGTGCGCGAGTCGATGACGGTCATGCCCCGCCGGAACCGGCCGCTGGCGATGCGCAGGAACGCGATCCGGTCCCGATGCCGTGGATCCGTGTTGGCCTGGATCTTGAACACGAAGCCCGAGAAGGGAGCGTCGATGGGCCGTGGCTCGCCATCGGGATAGCCCGCTGCGGCACCCGGCGGGGGAGCGACCGCCGCGAACCCCTCCAGCAGCCGGCGGACGCCGAGGTTGGTGAGGGCGCTGCCGAAGAACACCGGCGTCTGGTTGCCCGCCAGCACCGCGGCCTGGTCGAGGGCGTCACCCGCGTGGTCCAGCAGCTCCAGCTCATCCATGGCCTCCTGCCAGTCTCCCGGTGGGCACCCCGCGGGGGGACCTGCGGAGATGGGCTGGACGTGCTCCCGTCCCGCGCTGGCGCCATGGGCGGTCCGCTGGACCGAGACGACCACTCCCTGCTGGCGGTCGATGAGCCCCGAGTAGACGATGCCATCGCCCACGGGCCAGGTCAGGGGCACCGGTCGGATGCCGAACTCGGATTCGATCTCGTCCATGAGCTCCAGGGGTGCCCGTCCGGGCCGGTCGCACTTGTTGATGAACGTGATGACGGGCACACCACGGTTGCGACAGACCCGATAGAGCTTGCGAGTCTGGGTCTCGATGCCCCGGGCGCGATCGATGACGACCACCGCGGCATCGGCCGCCCACAAGGTCCGATAGGTGTCCTCGGAGAAGTCTGCATGGCCCGGCGTATCGAGCAGGTTGAAGGTCCAGGGACCGTGCGCGAACCGGAGCACGGTCGAGGAGATGGAGATGCCCCGCTGACGCTCGAGCTCCATCCAGTCGCTCGTCGTGGAGCGCGCCTGCCGACGCGCCTTGACCGCCCCGGCTTCCTCGATGGCACCCGAGAACAGCAGGAACTTCTCGGTCAGCGTCGTCTTGCCCGCGTCGGGGTGGCTGATGATGGCGAAGGTGCGGCGGGTCGCCACCTCCGCCGCCAGGGTGCTGTCGATATGATCCGTGGAGGGCGCGCTCATCGCACCGGAGCCTACCCGATGGCGACCATCCGCTCGATGGCGAGCCGGGCCCGGACCGCGATGTCCTCCGGCACGGTCACCACGAACTGCATGTCGCGCAGCGAATCACGCAGCTTCTCGAGGGTGATCATCTTCATGTAGCGGCAGATGGCGTCTTCGGAGACCGGTTCGAACACGGTCTCCGGTACCGCCTTGCGCAGTCCGTAGAGGATGCCGGTCTCGGTCGCGACGCGCAGTCGTGGTGCCCGTGTCTCACGGGCGTACCGGAGCATCCCTTCGGTGGACAGGATGTGGGTGCGCTCGTTGGCGAATGCCATCGCCTGGCTCGCGCAGCCGCACTCCGGATGGACCAGCAGGTCCGCGGTCGGATCCTCGGCCGTCATCCGGTCGATGTCCTCGGGCCGGATGCCGGCGTGGACATGGCACTCGCCCATCCAGATGGTCAGCTTGCGGCCCGTGACCCGTTCCAGCCACAGTCCCAGGAACATGTCTGGCAGGAACAGGATCTGGCGGTCCGCCGGGATGGCGTCGATGACCGCCTTGGCGTTGCCCGACGTGCAGCAGTAGTCAGACTCGGCCTTGACCGCGGCCGTGGTGTTCACGTACGACACGACGACAGCGTCCGGATGCTGTGCCTTCCACGCGATGAGCTGCTCGGCGGTGATGGAATCCGCGAGCGAGCAACCCGCCTCGAGGTCGGGGATGAGCACGGTCTTGTCCGGGCTGAGCATGGCGGCCGTTTCGGCCATGAAGTGGACACCGCAGAAGGCGATGACCGCGGCCTCCGTTGTCGCGGCCGTACGGGACAGGCCCAGCGAGTCACCGACATAGTCGGCGACATCCTGGATCTCGGGCACCTGGTAGTGGTGGGCGAGGATCACCGCATCCCGCTGCCGGGCGAGCTCGCGGACCTCGGCGCTCAGGTCGCGGATGTGCTCGAGACGCTCCCGCGCCTCGTCATCGGTCCGGGGCGCGTCCATGCCCAGCATGGGCAGCGCGGTGGTCGTCATGGCAGGACCTCCATCGAGACATCCAGGGAGCGGGCAGCGTGGGTCAGGGCACCCACCGAGATGAAGTCGACGCCCGTCCGGGCGATGGCCGCGACCGTGTCGAGCGTCACGCCGCCCGAAGCCTCGAGCGGCACCCGACCCGCCACGAGCTCGACCGCCCGGGCCAACTCGGGGAGGCTCATGTTGTCGAGCAGGATCCGGTCCGCGGTCACCGATATCGCCTGGCGTACCTGGTCGAGCGTGTCGCATTCGACCTCGACCGGCAGGCCGATCGCGCGGGCGTCAATCACGGCCGCAGCGATGCTGGCGCTGAACAGCAGGTGGTTGTCCTTGATGAGCACCCCGTCGTGGAGGCCCATCCGGTGATTGGTGCCGCCGCCGCAGTGCACGGCCCACTTCTCGGCCGCGCGGAGCCCGGGAGTCGTCTTGCGGGTATCGAGGATCCGGGCATGGGTGCCAGCGACCGCGTCCACGTATCGACGGGTGAGGGTCGCGATGCCCGACAGGCGGCCCAACAGGTTGAGCGCGACGCGCTCACCGGTCAGCACGCTGGCGGCCGGACCCGTGACCGTCGCCACGACGCCAGGGCCAGGGACGTCGCCATCCTCGGCACGCAGCTCGACCCGGACGGCACTGTCCAGGGCACGGAACACGCCCGGCAGGAAGGCGAGGCCGGCCACGACACCCGGCTCCTTGAGCAGCACGTTCGCCCGGCAAGTGAGGGCCGGCCGGACGACGGCACGCGTCGTGACATCGCCGGCGCCGACATCCTCCGCCAGCCAGCGCCGGATGTCCTCGGTCAGGTCGGGCGGCGCGACCGACCGGTCGCTCGCGGGCGCGGTCATCGCCAGGTCTCCTGGATCGGGGCGCCGCGGCCGGCCACGACGGTGTGGACACCGTCGAGCGTCGGGTCGAGCTCCGGGAAATCCGACCGGTAGTGTCCACCGCGCGATTCCTCGCGGGACAGGGCGCTCGCAGCGACCATCCTGATGAGCGGCACGTGCGATCCGAGCAGGTGCGCCAGTCCCGTCGCATCGCGCGTGAGCCCGGCGTCACGCCAGAGGGCCTCGCGCTCCGCGGCTGTCAGGGGTCCTTCGTCGAGCGCCACCGCGGGTGTCGTCTCGTCGACCGTCAAACGCGCCGCGTCGGATCGGTGGTGTACGACGTCCTCCAGCGCTGCGATGGCCGCCCGGCGCCCGAACACGAGGCATTCCGCGAGCGAGTTGGAGGCCAGCCGGTTGGCGCCGTGCAACCCGGTGTTGGCGCATTCACCGGCCGCATAGAGGCCATCGACCCCGGTCGAACCGTCGAGGTCCGTGACGATGCCACCGACCGAGAAATGGGCCGCTGGCTGGACCGGGATCGGGCTGCTGCCTGGCTGGTAGCCCGCAGCCAGGAGCTGATCCATGAGGCCCCCGAACTTGTGCTGGTCGACCGGCCGAAGGTCGAGTCGGGCATCCGGATGTGCGGCCACCGCGCGGGCCACTACGTCGCGCGGCGCGAGCTCATCGACGAAGCGCGAGCCGTCGAGGTCGATGAGCGTCGCGCCGTCGCCCCGGAGCGCCTCGGACAGCAGCAGGTCGGAGTGGGCGACCACGGTCGGATGGAATTGCACGAATTCCAGGTCGGCGAGGCGCGCCCCGGCCTGCCAGGCGATGATCAATCCCTCGCCGATGGAGCCCACCGGATTGGACGTCCGGCTCCAGAGCGCCGCATAGCCACCAGTGGCGAGGATCACGGCGGACGCCGGGATGACCCTGCGGTCGGTCACGATGTGGGAGCGCGCCACGATCCGGAGGGCGCGTTCGTCCTCCGCGACCGTGATGCACGCGTCGGACAGCACCCGATCGACCAGCACCTGGGTGATGGCGCGACCCGTCTCCGCACCCGCGACGTGGGCGATGCGCCTGCGGGAGTGCCCGCCCTCCAGGCCCAGGTCGTCGTCGAATGCGACCCCCCATCGTCGAAGCTCCTCCACCCGCGCCGGGATCTCCCGCACGAGGGTCTCGACCGCGCTCGGGCGGCACAGGCCGCGGCCAGCCACCAGCGTGTCCGCGATGTGCAGCGCGACATCGTCGTCGTGACCCTGGACGGCAGCCACGCCACCCTGCGCGAACCAGCTCGAGGAGGCCGCCTCCGCGATGCGTCCCTTGACCAGCAGCAGCACCCGTGCCCCGTGTCCGGCAGCGGTCAGGGCGGCGGTCAGGCCGGCGATCCCGGCACCGACCACGATGAGGTCCGGCCGTTCGTCGCCGAGGGGGCGGCCGGAGGCCACGGGCGCCAGCGAAGGTGCGGGTGTCACCACGAGCCCCGGCGCGGGTGTCATCAGGGACCCCGGTGTGGGGGCTGGCGGCCGCGTGATGGGTGGATTGAGGATGGCACCCGGACCCGCCCGGTACAGCTCCGCGGGTCGACCCCGACCGCCGGCACCACGGTTCGCGGCCAGACCCGTGGGCGCCACGAATCCCGCGGCACCCAGCACCTTGCGTCGGAGATTCGACGGATCGAGGTCCATGCCCCATACGGCCCCGTACACGGCCTGGAGATCGCTGA
>JBBSOS010000136.1:0-6891 GCA_038259505.1 Candidatus Limnocylindrales bacterium
CACCAAGCATCAAGCCAAGGAGGCCTCTCCCGACCGACGGGAGGGGCCTCCTTCCATGCGCGACCCCGATCGTGGGTACCGCGACGGGCCTCGTATCGGATACTCGTCAGCCCACGCCGGGCCACGCGCCGGACCCGGTGGAAGTGCGTCCAGACGAACGGCTCGCCCCTACCCGGGCGCGATGGCAGCCCCTCGGCATCGCGCGTCGTCCGGTGGCGTCTGTACGGGCGAGAGCGCGCCAGCATGGCGTGGCCCACGCCCGACGCTCTCGACACGCTCGCCGGTTGGCGCTACCGACGCTGGGTGTCGGCGCAGGTCGACCGGCCGCTCAGGGCTTGTGGCGGCACTCGCGCCAGCGCCGGAAGGTCGGACTGCCAAGGTAGGCGCCCAGGAACAGCAGGCCGCCGACGACGATGATGGCGACGAGGCCGGGGATATCGGGCACGGGACCACTCCCAATGGGACCTGAGGTATGACGCCGCGCCCTGACCGTATGTTCGCGCACCCGATGGCGATGGATGACCCTGCGAGGCCTGCCGGACACGCCATGGGCGGATGCGCCGTCCGCCAGCCCCGCCCGGATCTCCTGCGCCACTATCGGCGGCTCCTTCGCCCGTGGCCGGCATCCCGTCGATTCGCCGGAGGGCTGGACCAATGGTCGATGATGATGTGCCAGGCATCAAAGCGATGGCATGGAGGTCGCGGTTCGTCGGCGACAGGACGATGATCTCGCGGGTTGGCGCGTTGGTGACGAGCAGCTACCCCGAACTCTCGCTACAACGCGTTCGCCAGGCGAGAGGAGAGGCGTGATGAACGAGGTGCTGATCGAAGCGTTGCGGCACAAGGGATGGGCGATGCAGGCGCTCATCACAGCCTGCGAGGGGCGGTCGGTCGAGGAGCTGACGCGGCCGGCTGATGGGTTCGGCAGCATCCTTGCGACGCTCAATCACCTGGTGTCGGCTGATGCGGGCTATGCGGCGAGCCTTGGTGGTGGCCGTGCCGTCTGGGCGGTGACCGATGCTGAGACGGATGACCTGCGGGAGCTTGCCCAGCGCGCGGAGGAGAGTGGCGGTCGGTGGGAGCGCGTGCTGTGCGAGGGACTTGACGGCGAGCGCCTCGCATTCCTGGACGCCGGTGCCTACGAGACGCACCTATCGGTGGTCGTGATGCAGGCGCTGCATCATGCGAGTGCTCATGGTGAGCAGGTGTGTGCGTGCCTGCGGTCGTTCGGTGCGCAGGCGCCCGATCTGCAGCCGTGGGCGTACTCGGATGCCACGGGGCGGAGCCGTTGGTTGCGGCCTGAGGTTTGAGTCGCGATCGGATCCCGCGAACGACCCGGACGAGGGAGGCGGAGGCTCGGGCGTGGGGTGCGAGACCCGCCGTCAGAAGCGCCAGCGCATCGCCCCCGAAGGCTCCTTGGTCGCCGTGCCGTACACGGTATGGGATTCGAAGCGATAGAGGTAGTACGGCGGCGACCCAGCGGCTGGCGCGTTGAACGGCGCAGTGAAGGCGTCGCCTTCGACCGTCGCCGGCCAGCCGTCATGACGATAGGCCGCCGCGACGCGTTCCAGCGTGGGTGTGTCGGTGACGCGCACGACGCTGCCCTCGAGGACCAGGTCCATGTCACCGAGGTGACCGGACAGCGTCGCGGCGGGCTCGTGGAACAGGGCCCTGGACTTGCGGGTGTCGGGGCCACTCACGAAGTACGGGTAGCCCTCGCTCCAGAGAGCACCCACACCCGCCGCGTGGGGTGAGCCATCAGGATCGATGACCCCCAGGAACCAGGTGACATCGGGGCCACCGGGCGCACGCGCGACGTTGTCCAGCACGCGTCCCCAGGGGATGGGGGCGTTGCCGTATCCATCGAGGTTCGTGGACTCGTTCGGTACACGATCGGTCATCTCGAGCCTCCGTCAGCAGCCATACCTTTGGGACATTCGCGCGGTCAATGTCCAGGGGCGTCTCCGCTCGACCCCGCATGGGCCGGAGGCCGCGGCGCGTGGGAACCCTTGTCCGTCAGGTCCCGGTCCTGCATCTCCCAGGCGTGGTCCAGCACGTGATAGGCCGCGTGGCGGAGCAGGTACGGGATCGTCCACTTGCCGAGCGGCTTGCCTTCCGAGTACCAGGCGCGCATCGCCGTGATGAAACGGTCGCGGTGGTGGGCGAGTCCTTCCGGCGCCAGCAGATCCTCGAGCTCGGACCCGGCCTTGACGCGCTTGGAGAAGTCGCCACCCTCGGTCGCCAGGACATGCCGGACGATGTGGTCGCGTGCGCGGCCTCCCCCACGCACACCCGGCCGGAGTTCCGCCGAGACGCGACCCGCGGTCTGGTCGAACTCGGCCCACGCCGCGCGCAGCAGCCGCACCTGGCGGTGGAAGGTCGGCGGATCGTATGGCTCGCGATCGAGCGGCGAGGGCGCGAACGAGATGCCCCAGAAGTCGGTCGAGCCGACCCCCGGGTACCTGGCGATGATGTCGGGATCGATCTGGGTGGCGAGTTCCGAGCCCAGCCGGACGCGCTTGGCGACCGGTAGGTATCGTGGTACGTAGCGGACCAACCTCTCGACAGCCTCCTCCTCCGTCTTGCCGCCACGTTCGAGACCCGGCCAATCGGCCGCGACGGCGACCCAGCGCTTGCCCCTCGTGGGCTGTTCGACGAGCACCCGAAGCTGGGACGTCATCCGCTCATCGTATCAACGCCTCGGGGAGGCCGGCCCCCCGACACCTTCCGGGGCGATGCGCTGGCGCTGCTGACCGTGGCCACTGCTCCTTCCGGGATCGCGCCCGATGGCGTCGACGGGCACCTGCACTCCTCCGCCGGGGTCCGGGCTCTCGGAACCGGCATCCAACTGCAAGGTGGCACCGGACCAGACACGCGCGGCCGGAGGTCCCTGTGGATACCGTCGCTGTCCACGGGCGACCACGTGGTCGACGTACAGGAGAAGCGCCATGACCGATAGCGACGTTCGGCTGCATCCCATCCCGTCCACCAGTTCGGACGGCCTGCAGGACCCCGACACAGAGACCCGCGACGTCGGACCAGAGGGGGAGGGCGGCGAGGATGCCGAAGGCCGGTCCACCAGGATGGACGACCTGGTCGCCCCGGGCTCGACGCCCCAGGCCCCGGTGATCGATCTGGGCGTCACGCTGCCGGATGCCTCCCTCGACCGACCGGCCGGGTCGGCCGCTGGCGATGAGGGCCCCGACGCCGAGGCGCCGGTGTTCAGCCGCCGGGAGGTCCTCGGCGTTGCCGTCGGCCATGGGCTCGACGAGTCGCGGGAACACGGCCAGGATCCGAGCCCAGCGACCGGTGGTGACGACAAGGCCAACTCCGACCACACGGACGAGCACGGCGAGGAGGTCGATACGTCCGACATCGGGTACGACATCCCGACTGGCGGCAAGGAGCCTCCGCCGTAGGGTGGCCGCACCGGCGCCACCGTCGGTCGGCCGGATCGTGCCCGGTCCGACTAGACTCCGCCCATGCCCTACGTCTCCGTGAGGCGGGCCGCACGAGCTCTCGGGGTCTCGGATGGTGCCCTGCTCGACTGGATGGATCGCGATCTGGTCCCCACCGTAGACGGACCGGACGGGGAACGGCGCCTCCCGGAGACGTCCGTCGACTCCGTCCTCGCGAGGCTGCCGCGGCACTCCGACCAGCATGGGCTGACCGAGGCGCAGGTGGAGGCGATCCTCATCCGTGGGGCAGGCCATCGGGGTGAGGTCAGACGCTCCCGGGCCGCTCGGCGCGCGACGCCATGGCAGACGGTGAAGGCGATCATCAGCGCGGTGCTCGAATGGCGCTGGTGACACGCAGGCGCTCTCCGTGCTGCGTCCGGTCGTGCCTCATCGGCTTCGTGCCGGGGGCCTTCACGTTGCTCGATAGAGGGTCCGGTCCGAACAGGTGAGAGCCGCCATCCGTTGGCAGGTCGTCTCTCGATCGCCGGAACTGACGCGCCCATGGCGCTGCCTGGATGATCGACAAGACGAGGTGGCACAGAACTGCAACACTGCGGCCGAAGCCCATCGCGAGCGAGATATGGGGGTGAGGCCATGCTCCATGGCCACCACAGAGGAGTCCCGATGTTGTTTGCCGTGATCCGCTCGTTCATCCTCGCCAAGCTGATCGCCATGGTGATGCGGCGCCTCAGCGGCTCCGGGGCACATACCCGGCTGCGCTCGCTTCGGTAGCCCAGGGTCGGGACTGCCAGGGGCGCTACAGCCCGGCCGCTCAGCGTCGACTTCGGCTCGTCATGTCCACCCTGCGCTCATGTTCGGCGTGACAGTGCGATCATCCTTGCGAGGCTTCCGTGTCGGGCGGCGGGTCGCTGCGCATGGACGAAGCGAAGGCCGTGGCGCGTTCAGCAACGGACTGCCCGACCTCTTCGGTTCGCTCGGCGACAGCATGGGCAGCGGGTCCCGCCTTCTCCGCCGCAACCGCTGCGAGTTCCGCGGCCTTCGCTGCGACCTCACGGGTGACGTGTGCCGAGGCCACTTGCGTGATGAGGCGCTGGAGCTGCGCGAGAAGACCCATCGAACCCGACGGCGGCCGATTTGACTCGCCTCCGCCTTCGTGCGGCGTCTGTGTCAGCGATCCGTCGGAGAAGTCGGCGCCACCGTTGGGACCCGTGGCGCTGCCCGTGTCGTCATTGCCTGACAGGTTCTGTTCGTACATCTCTCACCTCTTGGGTCGGCCATGGATAGGACAACCCTTGTGCCTCCCGCACGGGGCGCTGATCCGACCTACCGGCCGAGCACTTTCCTGATGGCCATCGCAGCGATGCCGGCCATGGCCGCCTTGGCGATGGGACTGCCCAGCAACCCGCTACCGCCCTGATGTGCGGCAGCCGGCGTCCCGAAACCGCCGCCACCGACGGCCCCGACCAGCTGCTCCAGGATCCCCGGCTGCCGTTGTTCGGCACGCGATGTCATGGCTGCCAGCTGCCCCGGGTCCTGGTATCGGTCGTCGACGCCGTCGCCGTCGAAATCGGTGATGCCTTTCGCATGCGCCTGCTGCTGCATATAGCGGCCGAACTCGACCCGCTGCTCGGGCGACAGTCGTTCGAACGCCTGACGCGCAGCCGCCTCGTACTCGTCGGGTGGCAGGGTCGGTGCGACCTGCTGGTAGCGGTCGACCGCCTCCTGGTCGCTGACGCCATCCCAGGGCGCTCCTTGCTCGTACCGACCGGCGAAGTCCTCCAGCCCGTGACGCTGGTCCCCGCCGAGCAGTCCCTGCAGCAGATCCATCGATGCCTACCTTCCGGTCACGTGGGTCGCCATCGCAGCACCGGACGTCGGCATCAGCGGGGAGCCAGCCGACAGGATGGTGGGTAGTGACTCGCGTCGCGACCCCGGCCGGCGTCGAGGGCATCGCAATGGCCTTGCAGTGGCCTGGCGGCAGGGGCCTGGCGACGACTCGGCATCGCCTCGAGCGCCTCCAGGGTGGGCTCACCCGACTCGCGGGCTCTCGATCGGCCTCCCCGACGATCGATATGCGCATGCCATGCCGCGCCACCCCGCGGGAGGGCCGAAGGGAGTCACCACCCTCGCTATGGTCGGGCTCGTCCAGACCACACACCAGGAGCGTGTCCCCATGGCTGGATCCAAGTCCGACGAGGAGTTCGTCACCCACGAGTACGACGAGGCCATCGCGGTCCAGCGCCGCATCGTCAAGGCCGCGACGGCACTGTCGAACACCCACCCGCACGCCGCGGATACCCGACTCGGATCTGGCGCGCGACGCTCGGCCCGAACGAGACCACGCTCATGGGCCCCCCGGAGGCATCGCAGCTGCGGCCCGGCGCAGGAGCGCGCGCCATGCGACCGCATGGGGTACCACGATGAAGAGTGCTGGCGGACCGAGGACCAGGCATCCGGCAAGCCACGCGATGACCGGGACCACGAGGGCCCACGGGTCACGCTGCCAGCCGAGGTTGGCCGCGTGCAGCACCGCCAGGCTGCCCACGACGATGGCCGCACCGAGGGCGACTGCCGACACGGACATCATCAGCAGGGCGCGCGTCCCCATCCTCCCCGGATGACCGGCGCTCGGGCGGACCCAGCACGCACCTACGATCGCGGCGGTGAGCAGCATCGTCATCGCGAGATTACCGGCGGCGAGGGCCACGCCGCCGACCAGGATGGTGCCTCCATGGAGGGAGTCGACCTGTGCCCAGACGGTCGATACCGCGACGACGAGCATCGCCACGGGTGCCGCGACGATGACACCCGCCAGTGCGCCTGCCCGCCGGACATGGCCGGGCCAGAGCAGCGACGTCACCCAGCGCACCGCGCAGCCCGGCCCGGATCGCGCGGTCGGATGCGGGACCCAAGGACCGAACACCTCTGGTGCGTCCTCTGGTCAGGCGCGAAACTTGCTACCTGTGGGTATCTAGTATCGCCAGATCGCCGGGTACGTCAATCCGCAACCTGGACGTCCCGGCGCGGCGACGCACCTGGACCGGATAGCCGCCCGGCATCGAAGCATTCCGAGTCCCCTCGACGGGACCGACCACGCCATGCTCCGCGATCTCGATGTGATCGAGATGTGCCGGGTCTCCGAGGAAGTGCGGACGGACGCATCGATGTGTACGGTGCCGCCATGACGTTCCGCCCTGGTGCACGACTCGACACCTCCGAGGTCCAGGTCGCCCGTCGAGGCATGGGCGGACTCGGGGGACGCGGCCTGGCGATCGGGGGAGGCGGCATCGGCACCGTGGTGCTCGTGCTGCTGCTCGTGCTCGGTGGCTTCGGTGGCCCAGGCGGGGGCGGCTCACTCGACTCGCTCGCGGGTCAGACGGTCGGCGATCCCGCGTCGGATGCAAGCCTCGCCGATCGTTGTCGCACGGGCGCTGACGCCAACCGGGACGAGGATTGTCGAGTCGTGGGCTTC
>JBBSOS010000137.1:0-6870 GCA_038259505.1 Candidatus Limnocylindrales bacterium
GACCGAGTGCGTCGCGGGCCTGGGCCGGCACGCGCCCACCAGGCGGCACGACCAGGTCGGTCAGTCGCTCCGCGAGCCGATCCGAGATGAGGGACCTGACTGCCGGCTGGCTGATGATGCCCGTCGTCGTTTCGGCGAAGGTGTCACTGTCGGCCAGCGTCGCGAGCGCCCAGACACCCACGTTGGCCGCGAGGGCGAGCAACAGGAACGCCAACAGCGCGATCGCGAGGAACGCGGATCGGACGACAGCCATCGTGCAACGATGACACGCGAGCTGTCACACGGCCGGCGCATCATCCCCGGCATGGACCCGACAGGGCGTGGAGCCCGCCCATGGTGGCTGACGGCGCCGACCGAGGATGATCAGGTGCCGCCGCAGTGCGGTGTGTGCGGCGTGCCGCTGCCCCTCGCATCGGCGGTGATCCCGTCGGCCACCGGCACGGGGCTGTGCGACGAGTGCATCCGTGCCCGCGAGTTCGACCAGACCCTGTGGGAGCTGGACCTGGCCGACCCCGACGATGGCCTGTGGTAGCCCGCGTGGGCCACTGCACGCGTGAGCCACCGCCCGAGTGGGCCACTGGTAGCCTGCGTGGGCCACGCCGATGCACGGCGGGCGGAGCCGTACGGAGAGCAGCCATGGACCGCAGCTACGTCACGCGCAACGACGCCGGGCGCGCCCGCCTGGCCCAGCTCCTCGACCGCCTCTCGGACCGGCAGATGGACATCGTGGTGGATGGCTGGCCGATTCGCGTCCACCTCGCGCATCTCGCGTTCTGGGACCGGTTCACGCTGCTGCGATGGCGCGAGACGGTTCGATCAGGTCGGCCCGTGCCCGTCTCGGTCGGCGATCCGCTGACGGACCTCATCAACGATGCGCAGCTCGCGCAGTGGGCAGCACTCGGCACGACCGACACCCGGGCGCAGGTCACGCTGGCTGCGGCGGAGTGCGACGCCCACGTTGCCACCCTGCCCGATGACCTGGTCCGAGCGGCACAGGACGCCGGCCTCGACCGCAACCTGGACCGCTCCGTCCACCGTGAACGCCACCTGGGACCGGTCGAGACCGCGCTCGCCGCGGGCGGCTGACTCGGACCCTATGGACCCGGGCACGCGGAACAGCACGAAGCCCGGTCGGTGTGACCGGGCTTCGTAGCGCTGGAGTTGACCCGCGCCGGATGGTGCGACCACCATCGGACGCCGTCTGGCGGTCTAGAAGTCCATGCCGCCTCCGGGCGGCATCTGCGGCGCGGCGCTCTTGGGCTCCGGCTTGTCGGTGATCATGACCTCGGTGGTCAGGACCATTGCCGCGATCGATGCGGCGTTCTCGACGGCCGACCGGGTGACCTTGGCGGGATCGACGATGCCCGCGCCGAGCATGTCAACGTACTCGCCGGTCATGACGTTGTAGCCGACCAGCGTCGACTTCTGGCTGGCCTGCTCGCGGCGCACGTTGTCGATGACGACGTTGCCGTCCAGGCCCGCGTTCTCGGCCAGTCGGCGCAGGGGCTCATCGAGGGCACGTCTGACGATGTTGACGCCCGTGTTGGCGTCCCCCTCGAGCTTGATGGCATCGAGTGCCTTCTGGGCATTGAGGAGCGCCACGCCACCGCCGGGCACGATGCCCTCCTCGAGCGCTGCCCGGGTCGCGGACAGGGCATCCTCGACGCGGTGCTTCTTCTCCTTCAGCTCGACCTCGGTGCCGGCACCCACCTTGATGATGGCCACGCCACCGGCCAGCTTCGCCAGGCGTTCCTGGAGCTTCTCGCGGTCGTAGTCCGAGGTGGTGTCCTCGATCTGTGCCTTGATGGCCTTCATCCGGGCATCGATCTCGGCCTGGTCGCCCTTGCCCTCGATGATGGTCGTGTTGTCCTTGTTGCTGACGACGCGTCGAGCACGGCCCAGGTCGGTCAGCTCGACGGCGTCGAGCTTGCGCCCGACCTCCTCGCTGATGACCTGCGCACCCGTGAGGGTCGCGATGTCACGCAGCATCTCCTTGCGCCGATCGCCGAAGCCGGGTGCCTTGACCGCGAGCACGTTGACGATGCCCCGCAACTTGTTCACGACCAGCGTCGCGAGCGCCTCACCGTCGACATCCTCGGCGATGATGAGCACGTCCTTCTTGCCGGTCTGGAGCGCCTTCTCGAGGGCCGGCAGCATGTCCTGGACGGACGAGATCTTCTTGTCCGTGATGAGGATGAAGGGATCGTCGAGGGCAGCCTCCATGCGACCCGGATCGGTCACGAAGTAGGCCGACAGGTAGCCCCGGTCGAACTGCATGCCTTCCACGTACTCGGTCTCGAAGCTCATCGTCTTCGATTCCTCGACCGTGATGACGCCGTCCTTGCCGGTCTTGTCGAAGACGTCGGCGATGAGGTCGCCGATGGCGGGATCGGCGGCGCTGACCGTGGCGACCTGGGCGATCTCATCGTGGCCCTTGACCGGTACGGACGCCTTGCGGATCGCTGCCGAGAGGGCCTTCTCCGCCGCATCGATGCCGATCTTCATCTGCATCGGGTTGGCGCCGGCGGCCACGTTCTTGAGGCCCTCGGTGATGATGGCCCGGCCCAGGACCGTTGCCGTCGTGGTGCCGTCGCCGGCCACATCCTCGGTCTTGGTGGCCGCTTCCTTGAGCAGTTGGACACCCATGTTCTCGAACGGGTCCGACAACTCGATGTCGCGAGCCACCGTGACACCGTCGTGCGTGACCGTAGGGGCGCCGAACTTCTTGTCCAGCCCGACGTTGCGGCCCTTGGGCCCCAGCGTGGTGCCGACCGCGTCCGCGAGCGCGTCGATGCCGCGCTTCAGGGCCCCCCGGGCTTCCTCGTCATAGATGATGAGCTTGGGCATGCTGCCGTGTGTCCTCCGTGGATCGTCAGGCCGCGGTCTGCGGCCGGACGCTAGGTGGGACTGCTCCCGCACGGTCCTGCATGTGGACCGGGTGCGATCCCTGGTTGGTTGCGCTCACGCCTCGAGCAGACGACAGGTTAGCACTCTCACGGGTAGAGCGCTAACCGAGCCTGCAGTGACACGCTCGCCCTGCCCATCCCGTCGACGTCGCGGCCGACGGCGGCCGCGCGTCTCCTGGTGACGGCCACGAGTGGCTCGCGGCGGCATACTTGCACCCATGCCCAACGATCCCCCCCGGGCCGATGTCGACCGCCTGCGCACCGACCCGGAGGCCTGGGCCGAGTTCGTGCGCACCACGCCAGGTGGCGGCTATCTCCAGCTGACTGACTGGGCGACGGTCAAGTCGGCCAATGGATGGCGGTCGAGGCGCGTGGCGGTCGACGCGGGCAGTGGTCCCGTCGGGATGCAGTTGCTGATGCGCCGGCTCGGGCCGTCGCCGATCGGTGTCGGCTACGCGCCGCGTGGGCCCGTCGGGGCGTCCGACCCGCCCAGCCTGCGCGCACTCACCGCGCTCCTCAAGCGGGTCGGAAGACAGGAGCGCCTGAGCCACATCACCATGGACCCGGGCTGGGACATCGGCGTCTCCGGCGACAGGACCTCCGCGGACGAGCGGCCTTCCCCTGCCACGCGGTCGTCCGATCTTGCAGCCCGACTGGCCGAGTGCGGCTGGCACCGCAGCGACGACATCCAGCACGAGCGCACGCGCATCGTGGACCTCGACGACCCAGACCGCCTCTGGGCAGGGGTGCGTTCGCGCACCCAGCGCTATGTCAAGGCCGCTCGCAAGGCAGGCATCGCGATCACCCGGCAAGGTCCCGAGGCGATGGACGCCTTCCACGGCCTGCTGGTGGCCACGGCCGAGCGTGCCGGGTTCATCTATCGCGATGCGGGTTCGTACCAGCGGATCCTGAAGACGTTCCCGGACGCGCACCTGCTCCTGGCCCGGACCCCGGCCGGTCGCGCGGTCGCCGGGCTGCTCATCGTTCGCTGTGGCGGCACGGTCGCAGAGCCCAGCGGCGGCATGAACGACGAGGGCGCGGAGACGCGCGCCAACTACCTGTTGAAATGGGAAGCCATGAGCAGGGCGGCGACCGACGGCGCGCAGCACTACGACATGTGGGGCATCGCACACGGCGGCATCGACCAGTTCAAGGCGGGCTTCGGGGGACGCGAGGTGCGCTACCCGGGTACCTTCGACCTCCAGACGATGCCCCTCCTTCGGCCGGCGATCCTGGCCGCTCGTCGGACATGGGTGTCCGTCGTGCGACGCCACCGCGGCCTGGCGCCCACGACCATGCTGGAGACAGAGCGGTGACGGGTCGGCGCATCGAGGGCGCGGAGCTGCTGGCCGTGGGTGCGGAGCTGCTGGTCGGCGATACCCAGGACACCAACTCGGGCGAGATCGCGCGTGAGCTGACCTCGCTCGGTGTCGAGGTCATGCGCATCTCCGCCCTGCCTGACCGCCTGGAGGTGGTCAGCGGCGCATTGCTGGACGCCCTGGAGCACGCCGACCTGGTGATGACGACCGGTGGCCTGGGTCCGACCCCCGATGACCTCACCCGCGAGGCCATCGCCGCCGCATGTGGAGAGATGGTCGCGGTCGATCCGGACCTCGAGCGCTGGGTCGAAGCGCTGTTCGCACGTCGAGGCATCCCATTCTCGGAGGCGAACCGCAAGCAGGCATGGCTCATCCCGAGTGCCAACTCCCTGCCCAACCCGAACGGGACGGCACCCGGCTGGTGGGTGGAGCGTCCCGACGGCCGCATCATCGTGGCGTTGCCAGGTCCGCCCCGCGAGATGCGGCCCATGTGGCGTGACCACGTCCTGCCTCGGCTCGCGGCACGCGGCCTGGGCACCGATCGCGCCGCGGAGACGCTCCGACTGACCGGGATGGGCGAATCGCTCCTGGTGGATGTCATCGGCGAAGACGTCCTCCGGCGGCGGAACCCGGAGGTCGCCACGTATGCCCGGCTGGACGCGGTCGATGTCCGGGTGAGCGCCGTGGCCGAGGGTGGCCGGTCCGCCCGGCAGTTGGTCGACGACGCGATCGCGCGCCTGGTGCCCGCGCTCGGGCCATACATCTTTGCCCGGGGTGATGAAGGCTGGCCGAACGCGGTGGGCCGACGCCTGGCAGGACGGACCGTCGCCATCGCCGAATCCGGGACGGCGGGCCAACTCGTCGCACTCCTCGGTGCAGAGACCTGGCTGGTATTCGACGAGACGCTCGCGCCCGACAGTGGCGAGGCCCGCGCGCATCCCGATCCGACCGAGCTGGCGCGACACGTCCGGGCACTGGCGGGTACGGACGTGGGGCTGGCCGTCAGGGCCACCGAGGCCGCCGGCGACATGCAGGTCGCCATCGCCATCACCGACGGGATACTCGACACGCTCCAGGAGCGTGCCGCGTTCCTCGGCGGCGACCAGGGGCGCCGACGGGCGGCGAACCTGGCGTGCACCGAATTGTGGCGCTGGCTGGGCGACCGGAGCCAGCCAGCATCCTAGGCCTCAGCAGTCGGGTTGGCGCCTTGGATCCGCGGTTCGGGTCGACGGTCCGCGATGCGTCATTCAGGCAAGGCGTGAGGCCGGAACAGCCAGCGTGTCGCTCCCGGGACACACCCGTGGCTCGCAGCACTGGCCGAGCAGCTCAGCGCATAGTCCTGCGGCGGTACTCCGCGAACACGGTGTCATTGTGGTCGGCCGGGAACCGCGTGTCATTGGGGGACACGAAGGTCGGCAGCGTCACGCCACGCAGGTGCAGCGCGGCGGCGAGTTCGGCAGTGAGGGCCATGGTGATGGCGACCACCGCGAGCGTGGACGTCGCCGCCACGGGGGGGCCCCAGCCATCGATGTCGACCACGGCATCGCCCGGCACGCAGCAGTTGTCGATGACCAGGTCCGCGACCTCCGCGAGGCGCTTGCCGGAAGAGTGGCGAGCGACGTTCAGCTCCAGGTTCGCGACCGAGGTGACCGCAACCACCGTCGCTCCCTGCTGCTGCGCGTAGAGCGTGGCCTCGATGGCCGCGGCATTGAGACCTCCGTGGCTGTAGACCACGAGCGTGTCCCCATCCGCGAACGGATAGTTGCCCAGGAAGTTCGCGATGTAGCCCTCCTCGCGTTCCAGCCACAACAGCTCTCGCACGCCACCCGTGCCCAGCACGTTGTGCCAGGACAGGCGGACATCGGTGAGCGGCCGGAACGCCGGGAAGCTGCCGTAGCGCGGGAACGCGTCCATGACCGGCAGGATGGAATGGCCGCTGCCGAACAGGCTGACCAGGCCACCGTTCCCGACCCCTTCGGCCATGATCCCGGCCGCCTGCTCGATGGTGGTCGCCTGGGTGGTGGTGATGCGATCGATCAGCGCGGTCGCTGCACGCAGGTACTCGGTTGCGCTCAAGGACGTGACCTCCCCTGGGCGACCGCGAGAGCACTCGCGGCCGCACCCATGAGACTCGACTCCATGCCGAGTCGTGACCTGACGAAGCGGATGCGCCGCCTCGCGAATGGCTGACAACTGCTGCGTGCGGCACGGGTCGCCAGCGCCGCGAAGTCGGCACGTGCGCCAACCCCGCCGCTCCACACCACGACCTCCGGTCCGACGATATTGATGACGCTGCCGGCGACAGTGCCCGCGACGAGCGCGCCCTCGGCGACCGCGCGGCTGGCGACCGGGTCGTGTAGGCGCGCAGCCCGGAAGACACTCCGCGTGTCCGGCCAGGACCGGTCCGGGCCCAGTTCGCGTGCCCGCGCCAGGATGCCGGGGCCCGACGCGATCGCCTCCGCGGGCCGTGACAGGCTGGATGCACGGAGTCCGGGGTCAGCTTGGTCACGCGGCACCGGCCATCGGTGCCAGCCCACGGCACCAGCGACACCCACGGCGGCCTCCAGGACGTCGCCCTGGTACCAGACACCAGCACCAAAGCCAGTGCCAACGATCAGGACCGCGGCGGCGCGCGCCCCCGCGGC
>JBBSOS010000138.1:0-6867 GCA_038259505.1 Candidatus Limnocylindrales bacterium
ACGGACGGCATCAACGACCACGTGGTCGCGGGGGCGGCGACCGTGTCCCCGGACGGCACTGGCACCACGGCCGCGGGCTGGTATCGGCTGACCGTCGCACCCGGTGACACGGCGGAGGTCCGACTTCGGCTGCGCCCGGCGGTCCAGGCCAGCACGTCGTCCGACCCCCTGGGTGACGCGTTCACGCGGGTCCTGCGCGACCGCGAAGCGGAGGCGGATGAGTTCTACGCGGAACTCGATCGCCAGGATGCCACGCTGGAGGAGTCCCGCATCCTTCGCCAGGCGTTCGCGGGCATGATCTGGAGCAAGCAGTTCTACGCCTATGACGTGCGACGCTGGCTGGACGGTGACCCCGGCCTGCCGCCGCCGCCAGCAGAACGCAGATCAGGTCGCAACGCCGCATGGCTCCACTTCGATGCCGCGGACATCATGTCCATGCCCGATCCATGGGAGTACCCCTGGTTCGCGTCCTGGGATCTCGCGTTCCACGCCGTCACGCTCGCCCACGTCGACCCCGCGTTCGCCAAGTACCAGCTGCTGGTGCTGTGCAGGGAGTGGTTCCAGCACCCGAGCGGCGCCCTGCCTGCCTATGAGTGGAACTTCGAGGACGTGAACCCGCCGGTCCATGCCATGGCGGCGGTCCAGGTGTGGATGATCGACGGCAAGCGCGACATGCTGTTCCTGGAGCGCATCTTCCACAAGCTGCTGATGAACTTCACCTGGTGGCTGAACCGCGAGGACGCGGAAGGCAACGACCTGTTCTCGGGTGGCTTCCTGGGTCTCGACAACCTGAGTGCGTTCGACCGGTCCCACCTGCCCATCGATGGCACCCTGGAGCAGTCGGATGCCACGGCGTGGATGTTCGCGTACTGCCTGTCCATGTTCCGCATGGCGCGCGAGCTGGCCGAGCGCGACGAGGCATACCGCGACCTGATGACCACGTTCCTGGAGCACGCCGTACGCATCGCTGGGGCCATCAACCGCCAGGGGCTCTGGGACGATGAGGACGCGTTCTACTACGACGCGTTGCGGATGCCCGACGGCACGCAGGTGCCGCTCAAGATCCACTCCATGGTGGGCCTGCTGCCCATCCTGCCGGGCGTCACGGTGCCGCGTGTGGCGGCCGAGCTCGGTGCCAACCTTGGCAAGCACTTCGCCCGGTTCCTGGCCTCGGCGGGCGTGACCGAGGACCACTCGCGGATCCGAGGCTCCGTGGTCCAGGGCCAGGACGGCGAGCGGTTGGTCCTGAGCCTGTTGCCACCCATCCATCTCGAGCAGGTTCTCCGGGAGGTCCTGTCCGAGGACGACTTCCTGTCGCCCCACGGGCTTCGTGCGCTCTCCCGTCGGCATCGCGACCAACCGTTCCGGATCGAGATCGAGGGCCTCGAGGCGACCGTGGACTACGAGCCTGGCGAGTCGACCAACAACCTCTTTGGCGGCAACTCCAACTGGCGGGGTCCGGTCTGGTTCCCGGTCAACTTCCTGTTCATCCAGGCGCTCCTGCAGTGGGATTCGGCGATGGGCGACCAGTTCATGGTCGAGTACCCGACCGGTTCAGGTACCCGGATGCGGCTGGGCGAGGTCGCCCGCGACCTTGCCCGACGACTGGTTGCCATCTGGCTGCCCGGGCCGGATGGATACCGGCCGGTCCACGGATCGTACGAGAAGCTTCGCGCCGACCCGGAATGGCGGGACCTGTTGTGGTTCCACGAATACTTCCACGGCGACACCGGAGCGGGCATCGGTGCCTCGCACCAGACGGGCTGGACGGGCCTCGTGGCGCACCTGCTCGCTCGCGGTGGCGTCCTGGACACGAGCGATACGGCGACGACGCCGTCGTGATGGCTCCGAACGCTGCCATGAGATGCGAACCTGCAGGAGGCGAATGTGGATCCTGAACTGCTGTCGCGGATCCAGTTCGCGTTCACCATCAGCTTCCACTTCATCTTCCCGCCCATCTCGATGGGTCTCGGGCTGATGCTCGTGGCGATGGGCATCGTGTACATCCGGACGAAGGATCCCAAGTGGCGCCAGATGTCGTTCTTCTGGGTCAAGATCTACGGCATCGTGTTCGCGATGGGCGTCGCCACGGGGGTCGTCCAGGAGTTCGAGTTCGGCATGAACTGGGCGGATTACTCCCGGTTCGTGGGCAACGTCTTCGGCAGCCTGCTCGCCGCGGAGGGCGTGTTCGCATTCTTCCTGGAGGGTGGATTCCTGGGGCTGATGCTCTTCGGTGGCAATCGGCTGGGTCCACGGTTGTGGCTGTTCTCGATCTTCATGGTCACCTTTGGGGCACACTTCAGCGCGCTCTGGATCCTGATGGCCAACTCCTGGATGCAGACGCCCGAGGGCTACACCATCGCCCAGGATCCCGCACCCGCTCGCGCGGTGATGACCTCGTTCTGGGACGTGGTGTTCACGCCCTCATTCATCCCCCGTCTGCTGCATGTCTGGGATGCGGCCTGGACGACGGGATCGGCATTCATGCTCAGTGTCAGTGCCTGGTACCTGCTCAAGAAGCGCAACGTGGACCTGGCCAAGGCCAACCTGAAGCTCGCGCTGCCGTTCTTCATCCTGTTCGGGGTCGCGAACCTGTTCATGTTCGGCCCCAACATGGCCATCGAGGTCACCAGCCAGCAGCCGCTCAAACTGGCCTCGATGGAGGGCCTCTGGCAGAGCACCTCCTGCGCGCCGATGTTCCTGCTTGGCTGGGTGGACGTGGCGACGCAGACGACGTCGGGCTTCAGCATCCCGTGCCTGCTCAGCTTCCTGGCGTATCAGGACGTCAACGCCACGGTCGCGGGCATCAACTCCTTCGCGCCCGCTGCGACACCACCCATCAACCTGCTGTTCCAGGTCTATCACGTGATGATCAACCTGGCGCCCATCCTCGCCGGTATCGGCGTGCTGGGCGGGATCTGGTACGTCTGGAAGCGACGCATCTTCCAGTCCCGATTCGTGCTCTGGCTCCTGGTCCTGTCCGTGTTCATGGGCGAGATGGCCATCACCGCCGGCTGGTGGACCGCGGAGATCGGACGTCAGCCGTGGATCGTGTACAACGTGCTCCACACCGCGGACGGCGTCTCGCCCCTGCTGAGCGGCCTGGATGTGGCCTTGTCCCTGGGCCTGTTCATCGGCCTCTACGCCCTGCTGTTCCTGCTGTTCCTGTTCCTGCTCAATCGCAAGATCCAGGCCGGCCCGGAGCCGCTCGAGGCCGTCGAGACGGTCGCGGTATCCTCCCTGCCGGATACCTTCCGGGAGGTGTTCCGGAAGCGGCCGCACGGTGCTGGTCCACCGCCTCCGACCGAACCTGACGGGACACCGCTACCACAGGTGGACACCGCTGCGGCCGTCGATCAGCCACCTGCTGATCTCGACCAGGCACCTGCTGACCTGAACGACGACATGGACGGGGAGGGACGGTCGTGAGCCTCGCGGAGATCTGGTTCGGCCTGTTCATCGTCATCGTCGCGGGCTATCTCATCCTCGACGGCTTCGACCTGGGCGTTGGCATCCTCCACCTGGTGGTGGCGCGTACCGACGAGGACCGGCGGACGATGCTGGCCAGCATCGGTCCGGTCTGGGATGGCAACGCGGTGTGGTTGGTCCTGACCGGGGGCGTTCTGTTCGCGGTCTTCCCGCTGGTGTACGCCGCGTTGTTCTCTGGCTTCTACATGGCTTTCATGCTGGTCCTGGTGTGCC
Source organism: Candidatus Limnocylindrales bacterium (assembly GCA_038259505.1). Taxonomy (GTDB): domain Bacteria; phylum Chloroflexota; class Limnocylindria; order Limnocylindrales; family CSP1-4; genus JAFMJV01. Next base: position 3,703 of record JBBSOS010000138.1, read on the forward strand.
TCATCTTCCGGGCCATCGCCATCGAGTTCCGGAGCAAGGAGCCAGGCAGTCGCTGGCGTACCGGTTGGGACCTTGCCTTCGCGGGCGCGTCAACAGGGCTGGCCCTGCTGCTGGGCACCGCGTTCGGCAACATCGTGCAGGGGGTACCGCTGGATAGCGCCGGCAACATCGAGATGTCGTTCGTCGACCTGCTCAACCCGTTCGCGCTGCTGTTCGGCGTGACGACCGTGGTCATGTTCGCGCTGCATGGCTCGCTGTACCTGCTGCTCAAGACCGAAGGTGTACTGCATGAGCGGATCCGCGCGCTCGTGCCCCGTATCATCGTCCTGTTCGTGGCGCTCATCGCGCTCGTGGCTGGTGTCCTGTTCCTGGACGACCGGCAGATCATCCACAAGTTCACCCACGACATCTGGCCGCTGGTCTTCCCCATCGCGGCCATGGTCGCGCTGTATGGAGTGTGGCGGATGGTCCGCGACGGACGCGACGGTGACGGCCGCGACCTGCGGGCCTTCGTGTCGTCCGCGCTGATGATCGGCCTGCTGCTCATCGCGGGGGGCATCGGTCTGTACCCCACGCTGCTCATCTCGACGACGGACGCGGCCTACAGCCTCACCACGGCCAACGCCGCATCCGACAACAACACGCTGGTCGTGTGTCTCATCGTGGCGCTCATCGGCATGCCCTTCGTGCTGCTGTACACCAGCGGCGCGTACTACATCTTCCGGGGCAAGGCGCACGTCGAGTCCGGGGGGTATTGACCTCGAGGATACCGACCGTGCACCGCGCCGTCAGAGTGTGATGGGGCGGCGCGGTGCGTCCCCACCCACGGTCGAAGGGCGGCTGCTGGCCTTCGAACCGCGGGTGCGGCCGCGCCTCTGGCTCTCGGTGGCGTTCGGCGTGGTCAGCGCAGCTGCCACGGTCGCGACCGCGATCCTGCTGACGGATGTGGTGGCGGGGGTGTTCCTGGCTGGCGCGACCCTGTCGTCGGCCTTGCCGGCCCTGGGGCTCGCGGTGATGCTGTCGGTCATTCGTGCGGCGTGCCTGCTGCTCGGCGAGGTCGCGGCGCAGCGCGCGTCCAGCGGCCTGCGCGGCGCGCTCCGGGCTGCCATCACGGGACACCTGCTGGCGCTCGGGCCAGTACGCATCAGCAGCCAGCACAGCGGCGAGCTGGTCACGGCCATGACCGGTGGCCTCGATGACATCGACGCCTATGTCACCAGCTACCAGCCGGCGCGTCGGCTCGCGCTCATCGTGCCCATGATGGTCGTCGTGGTGGTGGCGCTGCTCGATCCGCCGACCGCCCTCGTGCTCCTGCTGACAGGCCCGGTGCTCATCCTGCTGCTGGCGTTCATCGGCGCGCGTACCCGGGTCATCAGCGGCCGGCGGGCCATCGAGCTGCGCTGGCTCGGTGCGTTCTTCCTGGACATGCTCCAGGGCCTTGCCACGCTGCGCATGTTCGGTCGCGGCCGGGAGCAGGTCGAGACCATCCGGGCCGTCAGCCAGCGGTATGGCGAAACGACCTTGGACGTGCTGCGCACGGCGTTCCAGACGGCCCTGGTGCTCGAATGGGCGACCGCTGTCGCGACCGCGGTCGTGGCAGTGGAGGTGAGCCTGCGCCTCATCGATGGCCAGATGGCCTTCGACCGAGCGCTCGCGGTGCTGGTCATCACCCCGGAGTGCTTCCTGCCACTGCGTCAGTTGGCCATCCGCTACCACTCGGGCTCCGCCGGACGGGCGGCCGCGGAGCGCGTCTTCGAGATCCTGGACACGCCCCTGACCGGGTCAGGGGTGGCGGGGTCCATCGGCCCGAGCCCGATGCCTGGACTTCCGGCCCCGCGCCGGACCCCTGCGCCGGTGCGGACCCCGTCCGTACCGAGTGGAGGGCTTCGATTCGACGACGTCTGGTTCAGCTACGACGAGCGCGTCCCGGCCCTGCGTGGCCTGGACCTGGAGATCCCGCTCGGCGGCATCGTGGCCCTCGTCGGGGCGAGCGGCGCCGGCAAGACCACCTGCTCCTCGCTGCTGCTGCGCTTCATCGAGCCCACCGCGGGCCGCATCATGGTCGGCAACACGCCGCTCGACGACGTCGAGATCGGCACGTGGCGGACGTCCGTGACGTGGGTCCCGCAACGTGCCCACCTGTTCCACGGCACGGTCGCGGACAACATCCGCATGGCACGCCCGGATGCCTCTGACCGCGAGGTGCGCGCCGCGGCCGAGGCTGCCAACGCGGCCGGGTTCATCGACGCGCTGCCGCGCGGCTACGACAGCCACATCGGGGAGGCGGGCAACCGCCTGAGCGGCGGCCAGCGACAGCGCCTGGCCATCGCGCGAGCGGTGCTCAAGGATGCGCCCTACCTCATCCTCGACGAGGCAACCTCGCAACTGGACGCCGAGTCGGAGGAGGCCATCGGGCGGGCCATCCCGAACCTCGTCCGCGGCAGGACCGTGCTCATCATCTCCCATCGCTCCCGGTTCGCGGCCATCGCCGATCGGGTCGTCCGGCTCGCCGACGGTCGTGTGGTGCCGGACCCGGCATGACGACATCGACTCGCCACGTCCCGCGTCGGTCAGGGCGGCCCACCCAGGGATCGCCGGTCTTCCGACGCGAGTTGCGCCTGCTGGCACCGCATCGCTGGTTGATCGTGGCGGGCGTGCTGCTGGGCTTCCTCGCCATCGGCTCCAGCGTGGGCCTCATGGCCGTCTCCGCGTGGCTCATCAGCCGGGCGGCGCTCATCAGCAACGTGGCAGACGTGGCGCTGGCCATCACGGCCGTGCGCGTGCTGGCCATCTCGCGTGCAGCGTTCCGCTACCTCGAGCGATACGTGACCCATCGGGCGACGTTCCGCATCCTCGCCGACCTGCGGGTCTGGTTCTTCGGCGCCATCGAGCCGCTGGCGCCGGCACGACTCGAAGCGCACCGAAGCGGCGACCTGCTGACGCGGATCGCGGCCGACCTCGACAGCCTCGAGGACCTGTACGTGCGGGTGGTGGTGCCACCGCTCGTGGCAGCGCTGGTCACCGCGTGCACGGCACTGTTCCTGGGCCTGTTCGACCCGATGCTGGGCATCGTCCTGGTCGTGTTCCTGGCGATCACGGGCGTCGTGCTGCCACTGTCCTCACGCTGGTTGGGACGACAGCCGTCGCGCGACCTGGTGGCGCTTC
>JBBSOS010000139.1:0-6790 GCA_038259505.1 Candidatus Limnocylindrales bacterium
CCGCAACCGCACCAGGCTCCACGTCGCGGCCGGGCCCGGAGGAGACGCTGTGTTGTACCAGGCGGATGCGGGCACCGATGCCCTGGGTCGAGCCGCGGTCGCCGCACTGCCCTGACGGGGCACGCTGCCCAGCTTCGCGATACCGTGGAGCAGTCGGTGGCGGAGCGGCGGTCCGACCTTGAGGATCCCGTCATCCAGGCCATCAGTGTCCCCGCCGGAACCGGCTACCTCGCGGTCTACCTGGATGACGTGGACCTGGCACAGCATCGCGAGGTGCATCTCCGGACGCCGACCGGCCGCTACCTGATCCTGGCCACGACCCTGCCCGACCTGGCGGACCCGAGCCTGGAGCGGACGGTCCTGGCCATCGCCGACTCGCTTCGCCCCATCCCGGATTCCGCGGCGGACCTTGCCCCACTGACAGACCGCCCGGCGGATGCCGCGGACCCGGACCTGGAGGCCACGCTCCCGGATCATATCGCAGGCTTCGACCTGACCCGGCGGTCGTTGACCGGTGAGTCGCTGGTGTCCTCGGTCGACAGCGTCACGGGCTCCATCGTGGGGGAACTGGGTCGTCTCGTGCATGCGCCGGGCGACGTCACGGTCGCGCTCGCCGTGCCCACCGACACGGCCGCGCCGCTCCTCGTCGCCGGCTATCGCCTCCGGGGTGTGACACCCGATGCTGCCCAGCGATTCGTGGACTCGTTCCCCGACGACGTCTGGTCGGATACCCGGCTGGCCGGCAGGCTCGTGCGCATGAGCGTCAGGGGCGAGAGCGGCAACCGCACCTGGCTCCACGTCGCTGCCGGGCCGGGAGGAGACGCTGTGTTGTACCAGGTGGATGCGGGCACCGATGCCCTGGGTCGAGCCGCGGTCGCCGCACTGCCCTGACGGGGCGCGCCACTGGAGCGCTGCGGGCCACACGGCCCGCTACTGGAGCGCTGGCGGGCCGCCCGGCGGGATGGCCCAGATGACCAGCACGAGCATCAGGAACACCAACAGGCCGAAGAGGGCGGCCGCGCCGATCATGTTGCTGCGAGTCGGACCCATGAGGATGCAGGATACCAGCGCGCTACTTGCCGAACAGGGTGCCGAACACCGAGCGGATGATCTGGGTCGTCGGATCAGCCGATGACGTCGACGAGCGCCGTCGTCCGGTCGTGGTCCGGGTCATGGCGCGCTGCGCCCGCGCCCGGGCGGTCTGCTCCTCGCGGGCCATCCGCTGCTGCGCGCGCAGCATCTCGCGCTTGGCCTGGGCCATGGCCTTCTGATGGGCGACCTGCTGCCGCTGGGCATCCCTGGCCGCCTCCCGCTGGGCGCGTTCGGCTGCCCGGGCGGCTTCGCGTTCTGATGCCAACTGCTCCTTGAGTGCTGCGCGCTCCGCCCGTGCCGCCTCCGTTGCCCGCGCCTTCTGCGCTACCTTGAGTTCCGCGGCGGTCATGGTCGCGGCGATGGCCACGTCGACGCCTGCCGCCGCTGCCGCCGCGGCCCGTGCCGCCTCCAACTGGCGGCCGATGATCTCGTGGGCGCTCTCGCGGTCGATCCGGGCACCGTACTTGGCGCCCAGCATGCCGGTCGCGACTCGCGCCGCGAACTGGTCGGCGGGGAGTGCCGCCATGAGCGAGTCGGGTGGCAGCAGCCGGGTCGCAGCCAGCGGTGTGGGGACGCCGCGGGGCGACAGGACCGTCACGAGCGCCTCGCCCGTGCCCAGGGAGGTGATGGTCTGCTCCACGTCGTAGTGGCTGGAGATCGGGAACGTGCGTGCGGTCTTGCGCAGCGCATCCGCGTCGTCGGGTGTGAACGCGCGCAGCGCGTGCTGCACCCGATTGCCCAGTTGGGCGAGCACCGACGAGGGCACATCGGTCGGGGACTGGGTCACGAAGTACACGCCGACACCCTTGGAGCGGATGAGTCGCACGGTCAGCTCGACCTGGTCCATGAGTGCCCTGGACGCGTCGTCGAAGAGGAGATGCGCCTCATCGAAGAAGAAGGCCAGCTTCGGCTGCGGCAGGTCACCCACTTCCGGCAGCGCCTGGTAGAGCTGAGCGAGGAGCCAGAGCATGAAGGTGCTGAACAGGCGGGGCCTGGCCATCACGTCGGACAGCTCCAGGACGCTGATGATCCCCGCGCCATCGGGCGTGACCCGCATCAGGTCCGCGACATCGAACGAGGGCTCCCCGAAGAACACGTCCGCGCCTTCCTGCTCCAGCACGCTCAGGGCGCGCAGCAGGACCCCGACCGATGCCTTGGACATGCCGCCGTACTCATCGAGGATGGACTTGCCGTCATCGGAGGCGAGGAACCGAAGCGTCGTGGCGAGGTCTGGCAGGTCGAGCAGGGGCAGCGACTTGTCGTCGCAGTACTTGAACACCAGGGACAGGATCGAGGTCTGGGTCGGGTTCAGGTCGAGCACCTTGCCCAGGAGAACCGGCCCGAACGAGTGGACACTGGCGCGTACCTGGGCGCCGAGCTTGCCCGACAGCGACAGGAATTCGACCGGGTGTGCCGCTGGGCTGAACGACCAGGCCATCGATGCAGCCCGATCGAGGACCGCCTGGTTGGTGCCGTCGCCAGGCGCGGCGAGGCCCGTCAGGTCGCCCTTGATGTCCGCCACGAAGACCGGCACCCCGGCCAGCGACAGCTCGCCGGCGAGCAACTGGAGCGTCTTGGTCTTGCCGGTCCCGGTGGCACCGGCGATGAGCCCGTGGCGAGTCATCATGGACGTCGCGACCTGGACCCGGACGTCCGGAAGCAGTTCGCCCCCGAGCATCGGGCTGCCCATCGGAACACCTGTCTGTGACAGGGCGTACCCCACGGTCATCTCGGTCCGGAATGTCTCGTTCATGTGCTCCTCCTGCGCGTCGGTCGTGCGCCATGATCCTGCGCCCAGGGGTGGGTCTGCGGTGCCGGCGATCGAGAGGCCCGCAGGCTGGCGGGGAGCCGGGGCCGGAGGATCCCCGGCACCAACCTGCCGGCCCGCTTGTTCCTGAGGTCCAGGACACGCAACGGGTCGACCCGTTGCCGCTCCCAGGCTGGGTAGCCATACCCCTTGACCAGGTTGCCGGCGACCCTCATCCAGGTTCCATCCATGCGCACCAGCTCGTAGTGCACGTGACAACCATTGGCGTTCCCGGTCTGACCCTCGAGGCCGATGGCTTGTCGACGGCGCACACGGTCACCGACCTTGACCAGTGCCTCCGCGAGGTGGACGTACATGCTGCGGTAGCCGTTGCCGTCGTCGACCACCACCACGATGGGTTGCCTGCCCATGCTGTGGCGTCGCGCGATCTGTTTGTAGAACATGTCGAGGTCTCCGCCGAACCCGACCTCCCGGCCAAACCGTCGGCCGGCTGCCACGACGATCCCCGTGTGTGCAGCGCGGACCGTGTCACCACAGAAGGTCGTCGTATCGAGGCCTGGGTGGATGCGTTGGCCGTCGACCACCAGGAAGCCGTCGTCGTGGGGGCCGAAGAAGCCCGTGATGCGGCCCTGGTACAACGGCCATGTGTAGCCGATGAGCTGTTCCGGCTCGACCGATGTGGGTGCCGTGGTCGGCGGTTTCTGGCCTGGCTGGAGGCTGGGCAGGGGGTCGCTCGGTGGCGGGACCGGCGAGGCGAGCACCGGCGGGCCTGGCGACGTGACCGATAGGCTTGGGGACGCGAACGACACGCCTGGGGACGCGACCGACACGCCTGGGGAGGCGACCGGCAGGCCGGACGCTGATGCTCCAGCCGACGCTGCGGACCCGACCGATGGCCGGACCGCGACGTTCGATGGCCGGGGCGTCGGCGTGATTCCGACGCTCGTGAGCGCTCCGACGAGCCCTGGGATCGCCCGATCGCCACCCTCCTCGATCTCGGCGCCTCTGGCTCGTGGCACCTCACCAGGAGCGTCCCTGGCCAACCCGCCCATCTCCGTCATCGCATCGGCGACGGTGGGAGCCGCGCTCAGCCGTTGCCCGGCGCCAAGGGTCGGATCGGTGGCGCGAGGAGTGAACACGAACGCGACGGCGACGACGATGACCGATGCGAGCACGATGGCGCCGACGACGGATGAGCGGGACCGGTCGTCGCGCTGCCGTCCTCGACCGGGCCGCGTGGCCTGCTGGTACGGTCGTCCCATCGGGCCTATGGAACCACGGATGACGGGCGGCTGCCCGGCCGAAGCGTCGACGTCCCTGGTCTCGACCGCCTGACTGCCGGACCAAAGGCGCCGCCGTCCGGACCATGGCGCGGCCGTCCGGAGGGTGTCGAGGCGCGCGGGCCATACTTGGATCGTGACCGAAGCGCGTGTGGGACGCGTCACGTCGTTCGAAGGAGGTCGGCTGCGGGCCGCCCTGGCGCCGTTTCTTGCCACCCGGCTGCCACTGGTCTTCGCCGGCACATTGTCGGTCGCGTTGCTGCCGTTGTCCCGGTACGTGCCCTCGTACTGGGTCATCCCGGGCATCGATCGCGTCGTCGACGCCTTCAGTCGTTGGGATGCGTGGCACTACACTCGGATCGCGCTGTCGGGCTATCCCGCAGCCGATGCCTCCCGGACGGCCTTCTTCCCGCTGTTCCCGACCCTGACCCGGATCGTCGCCGAGTTCCAGGGCAGGACCGACCGACCGGGTCTGTTCGTGGCCGCGATCATCGTGGCCAACGTGTGCCTCGTCGGGGCCACCATGCTCCTTGCTGCGCTCGTCCGCCTGGACCTGACACCCGACGATGCCAGGCGCAGCACCTGGTACCTGCTCGCGTTCCCGACGAGCCTGTTCCTGAGCGCCGGGTATTCGGAATCGCTGTTCCTGCTGCTGACGCTGGGGGTCATCCTCGCCGTGCGCGGGGACCATTGGCTGTGGGCGGCGGCGCTGGGCGCCCTGGCCGCGATCACCCGCCCGGTCGGGCTCGTCATCTGCCTCCCGGTCGCGGTCGAGCTATTCCTCGCCTGGAGGGCCGGGGCCCCCTGGCGATGGCGCCCGGTGGTAGCGGTCGTGGCACCGTTCGTGGGCATCGGCGCGTGGATGCTGTTCCTCCAGTTGACGTTCCACGACGCATTGGCGTTCCTGCATGCGCAGAAGGGATGGGACCGGTCCCTGGTGCTGCCGTGGGATACCTTCCTGCAGTTCTTCCAGGGGCACCTGTCGCTCGAGAGTGGCCTGCATTCCCTCACGGACCTCGGTTTCACGCTCGTCGGCATCGCGCTCACCATCCTCGCCTGGCGCTGGCTGCGGCCGTCGTATGCGGTCTATGCGCTCGCCCTGCTGGTGGTGCCACTGCTGACGGGGTCGCTGCTGTCGATGCCCCGCTTCGTGCTGGTCATCTTTCCCATCTACCTCGTGATGGCGATCCTGGGTCGGCGGCCCGCGGTCCACGACACGCTGCTGGTGGTGGGCATGGGCATCGGGGCCGTGTTCATGGTCCTCTATGCGCAGTGGTACTGGGTGGCCTGATGTGGCCGCCTCCCCGCTTCGCGACCGTGCTGGGTACACTGCGCATCACACAGCGGGAGCGAACGAGTCCGATCGGCCCGCTCTGACCCGCGTCGCATCGGGCGGCCGGGCCATCGAGCCAACGGAGGGACGACGTCTGGCCGCGCCCACGACCGGATACCATCAGCGCGAGCGCCGGTCGCACGTGTCCCCGGCAGCGCTCCACCACATCTGTCGCTCGGCCCACCCGTACACGCCCCATCGCCGGCGATGTCGTCCCTAGGCCTCGTCAACGAGCGCACCCTCCCGCGCGCGCCATCGCTGCCGGCCGTATCGCGTCGCATCGCCGACCGGCTCATCGGCTTCATCCTCTCCGTCGCCCGGCAGGGTTCGCTGGGCCGTCGCGCCCTCGACCTGGTGCTGCGCCAGCCGGTCGCCTCACTCGTGGCGTATCTCGCCTTCGTGCTCCTCATCCTGGGTACCGTCGATACGCTGGCCCATCGTTCGCCGCTCTACCTCCTCGCGCTGCTGGCCATCCCGGCGGGCGCGTTCCTGCTGCGGCGGCCCGTCGCGCTGGGACTCGTCATGGCGGCGGCGGTCATCTGGATCCGGTTGCTGTACCTGGGTCAGCCCGAGACGTGCGACCAACTGGCCGTGAGCCGAGCCGCGCTGCGGGTGGCGCTCGAGGGTGGCAACCCGTATGGCTTCGGCTACAGCGAATCAGTGCCGCCCGGAGCGCCCTTCCCATATGGACCGCTGGGGCTGGTGACCGCGGTCCTGGGCCAGCCGGGCGAGACGTTCGCGTTCGCCCTGATGGCCCTGGTCCTGGTCTGGCAACGGGCCCTCATCACGCTCGTCTTCTTCGGGGCGTCGTTCCAGTGGATCGAGATGGGAGCCTGTGGCATGAACGACATGATCCCGTCGGTCCTGCTGGTCAGTGGCCTGTTGTTGCTGGAACGCCGCAGGACGAGGCTCGGACCGTTGCTGGTGGCCATCAGCGCGGGCATCAAGCCATACACCTTCGCGTGGTTCCCGGCCATCATGGGCTATGGCGGGGTCGCGGTCACGACCGTGCTGCTGCTGGCGGTCGGCCTCTTCTGGCTGCCGGCGCTCATGTGGGGTCCGCAGAGCTACCTCGAGTCGGTCCAGGGTGCCTGGACGGTGCAGCATCGACAGGTACAGAACACCCTGAACATGCCCATCCTGCGTCTCCTGGCGCCGCCGCTCGCCGCCTTGTCGCTGCTGGTCCGCAGTTGGGAGGCGATGGTGCTCATCGGGGCCGCCATCTTCACGCTCATGATGTTCACCGACTACTGGGCCAGCCTGGGCTACTGGATGGTGGTGCTGCCTCCGGTGGGCATCGTCCTCGAACGCGGCTTC
>JBBSOS010000140.1:0-6724 GCA_038259505.1 Candidatus Limnocylindrales bacterium
AGTCCCGGCCCGCGGATGTCACCGATGCGCCCATCTGACGCGGCGATCTCCCGGAGCCCCGCCGTCAGCTCCGCACCCCGCGCGGCGGCGTTCTCGACCAGTTGTTCGTCGCGGATGGTCTCGAGCACCGCGACGCCCGCAGCGCACGACACGGGGTTGCCACCGAACGTGGAGCCGTGCGAACCAGCGCCCCAGCGGCGCATGGCGTCGCTGCTGGCTACGGTCGCGGCAAGTGGCAGTCCGTTGGCGATGCCCTTGGCCAGGCACACCAGATCGGGCACGATGCCCGCGTGCTCGAACGCCCACATCCGGCCCGTGCGCGCCAGGCCCGACTGGACCTCGTCACAAATGAGCATGATGCCGTGCTGGTCGGCGATGGCGCGCAGTCCCTGCATGAACGCAGCCGGAGCCGGATCGTAGCCACCCTCCCCCTGCACTGGCTCGATGAGGAACGCTGCGACCGACGATGGCGGGACCTGCTCGGACAGCAGCCGGCGCAATGCCCCGAGGGCACCCGCGACCGCGGCCCCCTCGTCACCGCCATACCCTCGGTAGACGCTCGGGAAGGGGCTGACATAGGTATCGGGCAGGAACGGGCCGTGACCCACGCGATAGTTCAGGTTGCTCGTCGTCAGGCTGAGTGGCGCATACGTCCGGCCATGAAACGCGCCCGAGAATCCGATGACGGCCGGCCGGCCGGTCACCCGGCGCGCCAGCTTGACGGCCGCCTCGATGGCCTCCGCACCGGAGTTGGCGAAGAACACCGAATCGAGTGACGCAGGCAACGTTGCCGCGATGGCGTCGGCGAGCGCGGTCACGGGCTCCAGATAGCCCAGCCCGTTGCACATGTGCAGCAGTTGGTCGGTCTGGGCATGGATCGCCGCACTGACGCGCGGATGAGCGTGGCCCAGGATGGTGACCGCCAGCCCGCACGCGAAGTCGAGGTACTCCTTGCCATCGGCATCCCAGAGTCGATGGCCGGAGCCACGGACCCACGCCCGCTGGTAGTACCGAGCCAGGACCGGGGACAGGTGAGCGGCGGAGCGATCCGCAAGGGCCGCGTTGCCGTCCTGGGTATCGGTCGTGTCGTCAGGGATGAGGGTGCTGCTCTGGCTCATGGCTCCGATCCGCTGTCGTGATGTCTCCGAGAAGGGTAGCGGTCCAGATGCCGGTGCGCGTCCCCGACCGGGCCCAAGGCACCCAGGACGCAGATCCAGTGCCCTCGACCCCGCCGGCCGGGACGACCAGGTCTTCTGAGACGACTCCATCTCCGGTCGGGATACGATGGCGATGGGGTGCAGCCGTCCGTGCGGCTCGCTCTCGACAGGTTTCCATCCGTCCCAGGAGGACGACTGACCTTGCCGCCCGCCGAGGGATCCCCCAGCCAGTTCCGCCCCGATATCGAAGGCGTGCGCGCGATCGCCGTGATGGCGGTGCTGCTGTACCACATGCAGGTCCCGGGCTTCGGCGGCGGTTTCACAGGCGTCGACGTGTTCAACGTCATCTCCGGCTTCCTCATCACTGGGCTACTGGTGCGGGAGATGACATCCCGAGGGTCGATCGACCTGCCTCGGTTCTATTTCCGCCGTGTCCGGCGGCTGCTGCCCGCGGGGCTGCTGGTCATCCTCGTGACGCTCGTCGTGTCGTACCTGATCCTGTCCCCCGTCCGGTTCCCGTCGGTGGCGGGCGACGGCGCCGCCTCGGCGCTGTACGTGGCCAACTATCGCTTCGCGCTCGCCGGCACTGATTACCTCGCCTCCAACGCGGACCCATCGCCCTACCAGCACTTCTGGTCGTTGGCAGTCGAGGAGCAGTTCTATCTGATCTGGCCGCTGCTCATCCTGGTGGTATCGCGGCTCATCGGGGTCCGTCGAGTGGGGGTCGTGCTGGCCGGCGTCACCGTCGGCTCGTTCCTGTACTCGCTGTACCTGACCGACGTCTCGGCGCCCTGGGCGTTCTTCTCGCTGCCCACGCGTGCCTGGGAGTTGGGGCTCGGTGGACTCGTCGCCGTCGGCGTCGGCGACTGGCTGCCGAGACGCTTGCTCCCGTACGTGGGGGCGCTGGGGCTTGCTCTGGTCATCGGGGGCACGCTGCTCATCAATGAATCGGTGCCCTATCCGGGCACTGCGGCGCTGGCGCCTGTGCTCGGCACCGCCTGTCTCATCATCGGCGCCGCTGACGCCACGGGCCGCCTCGCGCACGGGCTCGGATCTCGGGCGCCACGCTTCCTTGGCGGCATCTCGTACTCGCTCTACCTGTGGCACTGGCCACTCCTGATCCTGGTGCCCATCGCCCTGTCCGACGACTCCCTCGCTCTGCGACTGGTGCTTGGCGCTGTCGCCGTCGGCTTCGCCGTCATCTCGACCCGATTCATCGAAGCGCCATTCCGGTTCGGGCGCATCGCCAGGACCCCGGCGCTGCGGGGCGTCGTGGTCGGGCTGACCGTGTCCGTGATCATGGGCACGACCGCCATCGCGGCTGGGGCAGTGGCGCTCGACAGCCTATCCGGGGATGCGGGACCGACCGTCGCTCTGGCGACCCCCCGCCCGCGCCCGACCCATCGGCCGGCACATACATCGACTGTGACCCAGGCACCCAGCCTCATGCCATCAGCCGCCGGGACGCATGTCCCGGCGCCCAGCCTGACGCCCATCGCGGACCCGGTGACCTCCGGTCCGGTGCCCAAGGGGCTCGACCCGAAGCTCAAGGACGTGGCGGCCGACCTGCCGGAGGGCTATGCCGACGGCTGCCACCTTGGCTTCGACGACACCGAGTCGGGGCCGTGCATCTATGGCCCGGCGGATGCGACTACGACCGTGGTCATCTTCGGGGACTCGCACGCAGAACAGTGGCTGCCGGCCATCGAAGACCTCGCTTTCGTCCGCGGCTGGCGCGTGGTCGCGCTCACCAAGTCGTCCTGCCCACCCGTGGACGTGCCGGTCTGGAACGGTTCCAAGAAACGAGAGTACCGGGAATGCGATGCGTGGCACAAGAGCGCGCTTGCACGCATCGACGCCGAGCAGCCGGCCATCGTGTTCGTGGGGGCCGATCGCCAGTACGACTTCATCGATGGCGGCACCCAGACCGCCGTTGGCGATGATCCGAGCGCCTGGGGCGCTTCGCTCGCCAGGATGATCGAACGTGTCTCGCAGAGCGCACCTCACGTCGTGCTCCTCGGCGAGACCCCGCACCTCGGAGTGGTCCCCGATGAGTGCCTGGCATCCCACAAGGACGCCGTCGAGAAGTGCCAGCAGCTGAAAGCCGACGTCGTTGACAGCGACTACGCGGCGCTGGAGGACTCGGTCGCGGCCTCGACTGGTGCCCAGCTCATCTCGATGACCGACCTCATCTGCCCCGGCACCACCTGCCCCCTCATCTTCGGCACGACACCCGTCTACCGCGACACCCATCACCTTGGCGCCACGTTCTCCCAGTCGCTCTCGAGCTACTTCGACCAGCAACTCCCACAGCGGTGATCCATCAGAGACGGCGGCCGCGGGCGCGCTCGAGTGAGAATCGCGCTGTGTCCGCGATGGCCATCACGGCCATGGTGCCCGCCTGGACGGGATCACTGACGACCAGGTCCGCGACGGACGTGACCGATCCCACCATGTTGAGGCTGATGACCGGGATCCCGGTCGCCTGGAGCTCGCGAACAGCCGCGGTGATATCGCCACCCATGATCGATCCCGCGAGCACGAGGATATGGGCACGCGGCAGGTCGGCGACGGCGCGCACGGTCGATGCGATGTTCTTCTCGCCCACCAGCGCGATGGTGTCCACCGAGATGCGCTCGCCGCGCAGGTTGTGACGGTCCGATTCGGTCACGGCACCCAGGCTCACCTGTGCGACCTGGGCTCCCCCGCCGATGATGATCACGCGCTTGCCGAAGACCTGACCCAGGGTGGGTCGTGCCTCGGCCGCGGCGACACCCGGTGCATCCCGGACCGCTGCGGCCGCGGACTCGCCATCGAGGTCCCGGAACTCCACGTCCATGACCCGGTCGACGGCTGCCTCGCCGCGGGTCGCAGGAAAGGAGTTCACGGATACGACATCCGCGCCGGCGTCCCGCAGCCGGACGAGGAGTTCCACGAAGTCAGCCTCCGGACCGATCCGCAGGCTGACCGCAGACAGCACGCTGCCCGGCAGCGGGATCTGGAGGTCGGGATGCGCCGGCTCCACAGGCACGTGCCGATCCACCGCGAACTCTCCTTCGGTCGGCAGCAGGGCGTCGAGGTCGTCGGTGGGCTCCATCAGACCAGCAAGACTAACGCATGGATATGCGATCGACAGGTGGATGATGGGCACGAAACGGCGCGACCGCTGCGCGAGCGGTGCGACCACTGTGAGGGCAGTACGACTATCAAATGTCAGTCGCACTTCAGTGCTATGGTACGACCATGGCCACGGAAACCATCCCCCGGGTGTTCGAGATCGCCCGATTGCGGGCCAAGAACCAGTTGACCCTGCCCGATGCCGTGGCGCGGGCCGTGGATGCGCGACCCGGCGATCGACTTCGCATCTGGGTCGAGGAGTCGGGGACGGTGAGGCTGCAGAAGGTCGGCGCGAGCGCCTACGGCAGGTTCCCGGGACTCTGGGGCGCCACGTCGGGGGAGGTCGCCGCACACCTGAACGAGCTGCGGGACGAATGGGAGCGCTGACCGGCCTGGAAGCCGCTATCCCGGAGCAGGCACGGGTCGTATTGGATGCGTCGGTCGTCATCGCGTACCTGCAAGCCACGGAGGTGGTATCGCCGGTCGCACGCATCGTCATCGACGACTTCGTCGGCGGGGACCGGAATCCCGCGGTCCTGTCGACGTCTGCCGCAGCAGAGATCCTGGTGCGGCCACATCGCCTGGGCACCGCGCGCGAGGTCGCGTTCGAGATCATGGATCTGCCGGGCGTGCAGCTCCGGCCGGTCGATCTCCTGGTCGCGGCGGAAGCCGCCCGCATCCGCGCCGAGTCATCACTTCGACTGCCGGACGCGATCGTGCTCGCCACGGCGGTGCTCACGACTGCGACGTGCCTCGTGACCAACGATGAGGCCTTGGCGGCCGCGGCACCAGTGGTCGCACCCGGCCTTCAGGTGTGTCTCCTGTCGGACCACATCGCGTCAGCCACGTGAGCGAGATCACCTGAGGCCACCGGCCGGTATCATCGGACGATCATGACCCAGACGCTCACCAGGACCAGTGACTCCCCGGCCCTCGGCGGTCGAGCGCGGATCCGGGTCGCCGTCATCGGCGCGACCGGCTATGCCGGTGGCGAGATGCTGCGACTGCTCG
Organism: Candidatus Limnocylindrales bacterium; assembly: GCA_038259505.1. GTDB lineage: Bacteria > Chloroflexota > Limnocylindria > Limnocylindrales > CSP1-4 > JAFMJV01. Next base: position 5,286 of record JBBSOS010000140.1, read on the forward strand.
ACCGGCACCCCAACGTGCGCGTGGTGGGCCTTCAGGGACGTGGCCGCGAGCAGGAGCCGGTCGGCACCGTGCACCCCCACCTGTCCCATACTGAGTACACGATCGACGCGTCGTTGCCGGGCGCGGACGCGGTATTCCTGGCACTCCCGCACGGGCTGGCCGCAGCCCAGGCAGCGGACCTCATGGCGACCGGTGCGGCCATCATCGACCAGGGTCCTGACTTCCGGCTCCGGGATCCGGCCGACTATCCCCGCTGGTACGGGTTCGAGCACCCCGCGCCGGGACTCCTGGCGCAGGCCACCTACGGCCTGCCCGAGCTGCACCGCGCCGAGTTGGCCGCGCTCGACGGCGCAGAGGTCCGCATCGTCGGTGCGCCCGGCTGCTACCCCACGGCCACCATCCTCGCGCTCGCGCCGCTGGCCCGCGCCGGGCTCATCGGCGACCTTGTGGTCGATGCCAAGAGTGGGGTCTCAGGCGCCGGTCGCGAGGCCCGGCCCGAGCTGGGCTTCAGCGAGGTCAATGAGAGCGTCAAGGCATACGGCGTCGGCGGCCATCGCCACGTCGCCGAGATGGAGCAGGAGCTGCGGCTGCTGGGACCGACGCCGGACGCCAACCCGGGCGCGCGGGTGATCGACTTCCTGCCGCACCTCATCCCGATGACACGGGGCATCCTGTCCGCCGCGCACGTCCGGCCGACCCGGCCGGTGTCCGCGAGCGAGGTGGCCGAGCTGTATCACGATGCGTATCGCGATGAGCCGTTCGTGGTCGTGACCGATACGCCGCCGGCCACCAAGCACGTGACCGGCAGCAATCTCGCCAGGGTGTTCGCGACCGTGGATGAACGGACCGGGCGCATCCTGGCCATCGGTGTCGTGGACAACCTGGTCAAGGGCGCCGCCGGGCAGGCGATCCAGGCGTTCAATGTGGTCTTCGGCCTGCCCGAGACGGCGGGGCTGGAGCAGCGACCGCTCGCTCCCTGAACCGGATGACCGATCCCGCCGAGCACCTCGTCGCGCTCGAGAGCGCGCTGCCGCCCATCGAGGCGGCCACACGTCTGCCGCGTGGCTTCCGTGCCGGCGCGACGGTCGCCGGCGTCAAGCGGTCGGGCCGGCCGGACCTGTCGGTCGTGCTGGTCGAGGACCGTGCCGCGGCCGTGGCCGCGACCTTCACGCCCAACCGATTCGCCTCGGCCCCGGTGCTCCTGAGCCGGGCGCATCTGGCCACGATGGATCCGGGCGGCACCGGCCGATACGCCACGACCGCGGCACTGCTGTCGGTCAGTGGTTGTGCGAACGCGGCGACCGGAGAGGCCGGCATGATCGACCAGCGACGGTTGGCGGACGTGCTGGGCGCAGCGGTTGGAGTGCCCCCTGCGCAGACCCTGGCGGTCGCGACCGGCATCATCGGGCCGCGCTACCCCATGGACGCCATCGAGGGGG